>DNYO01000285.1 GCA_003506795.1 Deltaproteobacteria bacterium | reverse complement strand
CGCTTCAACATTCGTTGAATAGAGGGCCTTTGTATCTTGATTTCTTTGGCGGTTTTCGAAATATTGCCCTGGTAGTACTTCAACGCATCAAGGAGATAGTCTCTTGTAAACTCATCGAGACACCTTTTGCGCGCCTCCTGAAAATCCATCTCCAGAAGATCCTGACGTTCCACGCTGCCCACCGGTCTTTTCGATTGCATCTTTTCGGGAAGATCGTTCACTGTGACTCGCTGATGATCGGCCGTAATGACAATTCGCTGCACCGCATTCTCCAGCTCCCTGACATTGCCGGGCCATTCATATTGCTGAAAAAGAGAGAAAACAGATTGATCCACCGCTAATTTAGTCTTGTTAAATTGCTTCTTGAATTTTTCCAGGAAAAAGTTCATCAGGGGCAGTATATCGTCCTTCCGCTGCCGCAGCGGGGGAATATCTATCTTGACGACGTTTATCCGAAAATACAGATCCTCTCTGAATCTTTCTTCTTTAACGGCCTGCTCGAGCTTTCTATTGGTGGCCGCAACAATTCTCGTATCCACTTTAACCGGCTTCGTGCCACCCACGGGTATGATCTCGTGGTCTTGCACCATCCGGAGCAGCTTGCCTTGCAGCGATGTGGACAGCTCGCTTATTTCATCAAGAAATATCGTGCCCTTGTCGGCAACCTTGAAATAGCCTTCTTTGTTCGCATAGGCCCCGGTAAAAGCGCCCTTTGTATGTCCGAAGAGTTCACTTTCCAGCAAGTTCTCTGTCATTGCCGCGCAGTCAACAACAACAAAGGGATGATCGCGTCTCGGGCTGCTGGAATGTATCGTGCGGGCAATTAATCCCTTGCCGGTACCCGTCTCTCCCTCGATCAAGATATTACAGTCTGTGGGGGCGATCTTGTCCACCAACCCGAAAATCCGCTGTACTTCCCTGCTGACACCCACAAAATCACGATAATGCGAGAACTCCTTCAACTGGTCCTTCAGGCTGCCGATCTCATCTTTCAATGAAAAAGTTGTCTTGATATGCTCCGCGACCAGGAGCAGCCGTTCCATGTCAAAGGGCTTGGTGATATAGTCGTAGGCGCCCAGCTTCATAGCCTCTACTGCATTGTCCACGGTTCCATATCCCGTGATCATGACAATCTCTGTTTCGGGTGATATTTCCTTGATCCTTTCAAGGAGTTCTATGCCGCTGATTCCAGGCATTCTTATATCGGCAACAACCAGGGAAAAACGATTTCTTTTTACCAGGAAAAGGGCCTGTTCACCATCGTTTGCCCCTTGAACGTTGTAGCCGTTTCGCTGCAACAGCCGCACGCATCTGTTGCGCATGCTGTCCTCGTCGTCCACCACGAGAACACTGAATCTATCTTTTCTCATCTTTCTCCCTTCCTGCCCATATCTTATGGGAGGTCTGCGCCAGTGGAAGACCTATACTGAATGAAGTTCCGCCCGGCAGATTTCTGACAAAGAGTTTTCCGCCATGCTCTTCTATGATCCTCTTGCTTACCGAAAGACCCAGGCCCGTGCCGTTTGTTTTCGTGGTAAAAAAAGAATCAAAAATACGATCCATTATATCTCTTGGAATCCCTTTTCCTGTATCATTTATTTCAATGTATGCCCATTGCCTTCGGTCACCATCTTTTACATAGGTCTTAAGAACGATCTCTCCGTGATCGGGCAGGATTGCCTCCCGTGCATTGTTGACCATGTTGATAATTACCTGCTGAAGGTTATTCGAGTTTCCTCTGATATATATCTCTGTGTCGAAGAAACGTCTCTTTATGGTGATATTCTCTAATCTTACCTGGCGTTCGATGAGGAGGAGAGCGTCTTCTATCATACTGTGAATATCCAGCGTCGTCCTTTCCACCGGGACTTTCTTGGCAAAATTGAGCACTTTTCCAATGACTCTTCTGCACCTGCTCGCATCGTTTTCCATCTCCTTGAGTTCTTTGAGCATGAGTTTCTTCTGAATACGTCCTTTCTTTTCCAGGTCTTCAATGAGCATCTGCGTGGCAATAATCAGGCCACCAAGAGGATTGTTTATCTCGTGCGCTATCTCACCGGCCAGCTTTCCCAAAAGCGTCATTTTCTCAGACTGGAAAAGCTCTTCTTTGAGAATATTTATCTCTGTAACATCCGTAATGACATTAATTATGCCTTTATTCTCGCCTTCACGGAGCGAAGAGGAGCTGACCAGAACCCGGATCTTCCTGGTGTCTTTCGTCACAAAGGTGGTCTCGAAAACCTTCTTCCCTTTCCCTTCTTTGATTTCGTCCATGAACGTGGCAACTCTCGCAAAAGCCTCTTTGGCTATAAATGTTCCGTAGTGCTGCCCGATTATCTCGTCCCTGGCGTAGCGGATTATCTCCTCGAACCTCGTGTTGATATACGTAATCTGCCCGGACTCATCTATTATCTGAATACCGTCGTTGAGGGAAGCGATGAGGTTCTCGTTATACTCTTTAAGCCTGGCAATCTCACGGTCGGCTTCTTCTTTTTCCTTTTCCCTGGTCAGGTCTCTCGCGGCCCCTATCATACCCACCGTTCTTCCGTCTTCATCCCTTGCGGGTATGCAGATGACAAAGGCCGGAAATGGTTCGCCCGACTTTCTCCGTAACGAAATCTCTCCCCGAAAGGTGTTTCCATTCCTGATCTCCGCCAGGACATTGGGCTGGATGGCCCCGAGAATGACTATGTGTTTGCCGACAACCTCCTCCGGCTGATAAAGAAACAGTTTTTCAGAGCCTCTATTGAAGAACACTATCTTTCCCTTGAGATCTGTTACGATGAAGGATTCGCTGAGATTCTCCACGATATCATCCAAAAACTGACGGGTAGTGCGTTTGAAACCAAGAATTATCTGTTCCCAGCCTAATTCCATCCTATCCTCGTCGGTTAAAGGATCATCTATGAAGTTTGCACGTTAATTCCAGCAGTGATTGGTACACCAGTAATCAGGTTGGTACCGGCGTCATCAAACCAGTAAATCCCCTTGCAAGCTCTTTTATCAGACGGAGATGGCGGTTATCAAAATGGAATGTCTCTTTGGAATGAGAGGAACGTCTTGCCTTGCTGCAGTGCTTCATCGAGACTCCCGCGAAGGTTCACATGCCTGCCTACAGTAAAACAACTATTTCTACTTGTACCCCTTTTCCCTTGAAAGTTCAAGTTAAAGATACTTTCCGTCAAAGACGGGGTAAACGCGAGATAGTCTTTTACCTTCCGAACAACTCCTTCACTTTTCCCCCGATATCCTCAAGAACATCACCGCTTTTCCCCTTCCCCGGACGACCACGCGGCTTCTCAATTCTGACTCCTTTTTTTGCCGCGGAAACGGCTGCGGCGCAGGACGTTTCCTCATCGGATGTCTTTCCCATCAGGGCTGCGGCGATGCCGGCAGGGCCGAATAGCGTTATTGCTCCGATCGTTCTGCCCAGGGTGATTGCCGTTCGGGTGGGGTCGATTGCAAGCCGCGGGCGCGCTAATGTGCCGCCGAGTTTGAAAGGTCGCGTCAGCTCGCTTGCACTTATCCCGAGCTTACCGATCGGGGAGGCGCCGATGCCTTCCTTGGGGACAGGCCTCAGAGAGAGGTTCAGTCTTTCTGTCTTAAGGTTGATAGTGCCGTCTCCCACTACGACCATGTACTGCGTGTTCAAAACGAGAGTGGTGGCCCGGGCAAGGCCGTTATTCATCGTGAAGGCGCCGACAAAACAATTGATTGCGGCATATGGTTTCTCTTTATCAAAGGGATTGACGAGACGGAAGACGCCGGACGGCAGGTCACTGCCGAGTAAATCGATAACCTTCTGGTGCATCCTGCCTTTGCCCATCAAAAGAACGGCCTTGCCGGTCAAACTCCCCATCAATCCTGCGACCGAAGTGCCGCGGGCTCTGATATCGATGTCTGCATCCAGGTTTCCTTCGACACCACTGGCCGCCTTGACAATATTCGCCAGATAGGTGATGTCCACCTTGTGAAGTTTCACGCTCGAAGTCAATAATACCGTCTTCCCCTGCGGCTTAACGGAGAGGCGGGCATCCACCGAACCTTTTCCCAGGAACGCTTTAAGGGAATTCACATCGAGGATTTCATCCTTTAGAGTCAGTCCCATGTTAACGTCGCTTAGCCCAATCTCAGGCAACAGGACCTGGGAAGCCCGGAGCGCGACCTCCGCGTCGGCTTTGCCCAGGGCGTGGAAAGGCAGGGGTTCGCCCGAAAAGATCCTGCCCCGGCCGGTAGTCTTAACTGCGTCCGGGCCCTTGCCGATATAGGGGCGCAGGTCCAGCTTGCGGGCCGATAGTGTTGCCTTCACCATCGGCCTCTCGCCGGCCAGGTTGAGGTCGACGGAGCCGCCAAGGTCGTTGTCGCCTTCCATGATCTTGAGGTCTGTGATCGAATATGAGTCTTTGCCGGTGTCGATTATCCGACCGGAGATATCCAGGGGGCTCTTGAGCGGTGGAAGTTTGGAGAGGCCCGAAAGACGGCTCAACCGGGCCGGATCCTTGCTTTTCAAACTAAAATACAATCTGAACCCTCGCCTCGCCAGTGGATCATTGACGCTGCCGTCAATAGCGAGGACGGTATCCCCCATACTCAGTTTAAGGCTGACAGGCCAGGCAAGAGCGGGATCCGCAAGAGTTGCGAGAGAACCCACAGCGCCTGTGACTTCGAAAAATTCCTCATTATAGGCAACCTTGCCTTCGATCCGAATCCGACCCCCAAAGGGCCCCGTGGAGCCCGCGGTGAAAACGGCCACAGTTGCCGTGTACCTCTTTTTCGATTCATGATTTATGTAGGTAACGCGACCCTTCTCTATGCGCATCTCTTCGAACGTTATCCGGGAGAGCCCCCAACCGCCGGTATCGGTCCCCTTCTCTGCCGTCCGGTCTTTTACCGGGGCATCCATCGCAAGGTTTGATTTGCCTGAGGTGTCTGTTTCCAGAAGGAGTTCAGGTTCGATAAGGATTACACGTATGAGGTCGAGCCGGTGAGCAAGAAGAGGGAAAAACCTCACCTTTATCTCGAGTCGCTTGATCCTGGCCAGTTCGGGCTGAGATCCCCAGGGTGCGTTTTGAATAGTCACATCCCGAACAACCAGGGTCGGCGTAAGCCCTATTTTCAGGCTTATATCGCCGCCCAGGGTCAGCTCTTTCCCCGTCGCATCCTGGAACGCCCTGGCGATTTCCGGCTTGAGGGTATTGTAATCGTAGCTCGCAAAGATGACGTAAACAGTCGCAGCCAGCAGTAAAAACACGACACCTATCAGGGTCGGAATCAGTTTCAGCTTCGTGGGAACCTTTCTTTTCATCGCCTTTGGCCTAAGGGCAATATGTTTATCTCTTGTATATTAGTCAAGCTGACGACACGCGATGCAACCCGCATGGAATCGACGGGACGAACTTGAAGAACGTCCGGGTGGCCGGAATGTAATGAGGAGAGGGGCCGGGATGACTATGAGCGGAGGGCCGGGATGACGGAATCGGCCCTCAGGCGCTCAAGGTATTCAAACGCTCAGGGCGTCTTTATGTCTTTTTATTTTCTCCGGGGACCATTGCATGCAGAGAGCGGGCTTTCCCTTCACGACGAGACGCATGCAGGCATCGTTACATGATGGGTTGCAATGGATGATCTCCTCTTCCCGGCCTTGCATCAGTTTGTTAGGCCACTCGGGATCCGCAAAGAGGACTCTTGCCAGGCCCAGGAGGTCGGCTTTGCCGGTTATCAGGATTTCCTCGGCGGTCTTTCCGGAAGATATTCTCCCCGCGGTTATAACCGGGACGGTCACATTCTTCCTGACGGCGTTCGCCAGGTCGGCCATGTACCCCTCCGTCTTCGATCTCTCGACGATCTCCGGAAGGATAAAGGACTCATAGGTGCCGCCCATTACGGAAATATAGGCGATACCGGCGTCGGACAGGGCCCTGGCAAACAGGGTCGATTCGGTAAGTTTGAGGCCGTCGGCAAGCCATTCCTCCGCCAGGAAACGGTAGCCTACGGGAAAATCCCCTACCGCGGCCTTGACATCGCGCAGGACCTCAAGGGGAAATCTCATTCGATTCTCGAGGGCGCCCCCGTACCCATCATCTCTCTTGTTGGTTCGCGGGGAGACAAATTCCGACAGAAGATACCCGGTGCCTCCATGAAGTTCCACCATGTCAAAACCGGCTTTCTTCACCCTCCGGGCGGCAAGGACGAATTTCTCCCGGACCTTCTGAATATCATCAAGGGTCATTGCCTGAGGGATCTTCCCGAAGGTGTCTACGGCCGATGGGGCGAGTGGAGACTGGCCCAGGGAGAAACGGCCCGCGTGGTTTATCTGAACGCAGGCCACGGCCCCTTCACCCTTGATCACCGAGGCAAGCTCCGACAAGGCCTGGAGATTGGTATCCGTATCAGCCCTTAACATCCGGCTGGCTCCGCTTCCGGCCGGATGGTCAATGGTCGTGTTCTCCACAACGATCATGGCCGCCCCGCCATGTGCCATCGCTCGGTAGTGTTCCAGCATAAGAGAAGATACCGACCCGTCTTCCGCGGCATAACCCACGTAGAGGGGAGCCATGGTGATACGGTTTTTCAATTCAATGCCTCCGACGGTAATCGGCGAAAAAACATGGGGATACGTCATCGCACAGTCCTCCTTTCCATTATGATAGAAGACTCTCCTTCTCCATTCAACTCTTATTTCGGCGGAAGATATCCGGCACCTCATATCTCTTTGACAAGACATTGGAATTATGCCAGATTAGAAGCTGAATCACGGCTGCATCTTCGCACTTTCAATCATGCTGCAAGGAGACAAGAATGACTTTTCTCAACCGCCGCCAGTTCCTTAAGTGCTCCGCCATTGCTTCGCTGGCTCTTCTGCCCTGCAGCCTTCTTTCCGGCCGCCGGGCAGGTGCATCTCCCGTCGCGCCTGAGGACAATTATTATCTTAGCAACAGAAAGGAACTTACGGGTGCGTTTCAGGAAGTTGTACGGGGCGCATCACAATTCCTGGAACCCGATCTGGGACCGGAACGCACCGGTAAGATAGCCCGGGACGCCCTTGCCAATTTCGACGTGCTCCTGCCGGAGCTTCCGAACGTGGGCGGACAGAAGAACCTCATCGCCTCCATTGTCCCCATCGCCGCCTGGTACGTGGCCCTCTACGGTCCCATGCGCGAAAACGGAAAAACAGCCGAAGATGTGGGAAGAATTATTTATGAACTTAACAGGCTGCAGTTTCAATCCATGTCGGAACCGCAGAGCCATGCCATGAGCGAAAAGTTGTTCAGCCAGAAATATGTGGACAAGATGCGCGAGTGGGCTTCGTGGACCCAAAAAAAGGAGTATCCCGCCAACTGGGTTGCCAGATTCGTGCCGGGAGCCGGGACGGACTTTGATTATGGCGTCGATTATACGGAATGCGCCCTGGTCAAGTATTTAAATGCCCGGCGCGTCCCCGAGCTGGCCCCCTACGTGTGCCTCAATGATTTTCCGGCGAGCCGGGCTTACCAGTCAGGGCTGCAGCGCGCCGGAACCATCGCCATGGGAGACAGGCTGTGCGATTTCCGCTATAAAAAAGGCAGGGCAGTCATTCAGGACTGGTCGACAGAGATAAACAGGATACGGCAGGCGGCGAAATGACAGTCACGGCGGCCCGAACCGCCCGGGTGTAAAAGAAAGAGAAAGGGCGGGACAATAAAGGAGACAGTGGGATGAAAAACAAGAGTATTGCCGTCGTATCAGGGTTCCTCTTTATCATGGCGCTTTTTGCCTCAACTGCAATAGCCAATGAAAAGGAATCCCCGGACGACATCTTGAAACAGTTTTTCGAAAGTCAGAAAACACAGCTGGACACGATCGTGGACGACCACGCCGCGATGAAGGAATATGTTGTTTCACAGAAGGACGTCAATGTCCGGTACAGCAAGGGAAACACTCTGCTTCATTATGCCGCGAACCGGGGATACCTCGAAATCGTCGAACTGCTCTTGAAGAAGGGTGCCGATATCAACGCACGGGATAACGACAACAGGACACCGCTGCACGAGGCGATGGCCTATCGCAGGTATGACGTAGCCAGGTATCTCGTCGAGCACGGTGCGGATACAAGCCTGAAGAATAAGGACGGCGAGACGCCGCTCATCAGCGTGGTGTACATGGACGATAAAAAGCTGGCGGCCGATCTCGTTGATTTCTTCATAAAGAGAGGCTTCGACGTGCGCAAATCCGCTGACGCACATTTGCTCAACGAGGCCATAGGAAGAGGCCACAGGGCCGTCGCCCTGATTCTCCTGGAAAAGGGTGTCACGTTCAACGACGCCTCACTTGCCAGAGCCGCCGCGGAGGGATACGAAGACGTCTTTCAGATCCTTCTTGCGAAAGGGGCGGATCCGTCACAAAAAGGCATCCTTCGCGCCGCCTGCGGATCGGGAAACCTCACCATCGTAAAGACACTGGTGGAGAAAGGACAGCAGCCTTCCGCGGACGACATAGATTTTGCGTTATATAAGGGAAGTGCACAGGCGGCGCTCTATCTCAACACCCTGTTGAAGAAATCAAAAGGGCAGGAAGTCGACCTCAGGAAAAGATGCCGGATGGAACCGGATGGCGGACCGTGCAAGGCACTTTTCGATGCCGGATATTACGACCGGGCGGCAAAAACGTGCAGAACATTTATATATGGCGGCTGTAACGGAACCGTACCTTTTGAGACCGTCGAAGCCTGCAGAAACGTATGCGAGGATGGCAAATAAATCAGAACGACCGGCAATCTACCGAAACAATCACGCCGGTCAAAAAGGGGAGAATATGAAGATCAATTTTAGCAGGGACCAGTTTGAAATGTTGTTGAAGACCCTTTATCTCGGAATCTGGATGGCCAACGCCTACGATGATGATCCCGAGGATAACCAATTTTTTGACCTTCAGGCATACCTGCTGGGATTCGCAAAAGATTTCGGGCTTGAGGACTATGTGGCATACGATGAAAAGAAAAAGATATGCTATCCATCCGAGACGCTTACCGAAGACGAGACCCTCAACCTGCTGATCGAGAGGTACGACGATTTTACGTTCCTGGACAAGCTTATCTACAACCTTGCGGGGTGTGACATGCTCGACAAGCACGGGGAGAAAGCAATCGAAAAGATGTCCGATGAAGAATTCTTCAAGGAAGAGGCGCTTTTCGTGGAGAAGTACCAGAAGGAGTTCGCAAAGAACGGCATAAAGAACCTGACCGTGGCAACGACGGGTAAAAAGACTGCTTCACGTTCATCGGGTAAATAACAAACGGCGCCCGTTCGCCGCACCTCTTTCCATCGTTGCCGCTTTGAGCTCTTTGGGCATTTTTTCTATGGCGTATCGCAGGGCCGTGCGAGGCATTGTCTCTTTGTTTATCATGACGTAATCGAAGACTTCCCTCTCGTGGGCATGGCTGGCGGCCTTGAGCATCCATCCGTAGCCCTTTTGCACCAGGTCGTCCGTGTCCGTGAGGAGGATGTCGGCGATTTCGAAGATGTCAGCCAGGAACTTGCCCGCTTTGGCGGGAACGATAAGGGACACCGCCGAGGCGCGGCGAACCCAGCGGTTTTCGGAAAGGGTCCATCGCTTCAGTTCTTTAATATATTCGGGGTACATCTCGATGAAAGCGCCTACTGAATGATTGCAGAGGGTATCACAGGAGGCCCAGTTCGTGACGTACATGGTGACCCATCGCTCGAATACCGGGAAATCTTCCCGTTCGTAGTCCTTGCGGAGGAGATATGACCACTCGCAGGCGATGGAGGATTCTTCCAGATAACCGGACCGCCATAATTCCTCGCACAGGCGAAAGATCTCTGCCTTGTCCGCCGTCTTGATCTCTTTGTAATACTGCTTCGCGATCCTTCTGACCACAGCGGTCTTTATGCCGTAAATCCCGACCTCTTCCTTGAAGAATCTCAGTGAGCTTATCCTCGTGGCCTCGTCGGCGTTGCGTTTAAGTTCATCCCGGATGTCCTGGACAACAGTGCTGTTCAACGCGCTCTCCTTATCTGTATCGTATTGTGAAAAAGACGGTGATGAGCGCCACGATGAGCGCCACGGTATTCGCCACGATAACAGGCGCGGACCCGATCATAATCCCGTAAACCACCCACAAAACGGACCCTGTCAAAACCATCAGCGGCAGGTAGATGGAAACGTCTCTGGCCTCTTTCAGCCTCCAGATGCGCAGAATCTGCGGCAGCAGCGAAAACGTCGTGAAGCAGGCGGCTATATAGCCAACGAGGTCCGTCATCTCTTTTGAGAAGAACTTTCTTCTTGAATAATCTCTTCAATTTTGTTGCAGAGGGCAGGTACTTTGTTCAAAACTACGTCCCAAACAATATCATAATCCACGCCGAAATAATCGTGAACTAACCGGTCCCGCATACCAGCTATTGCCCTCCACTCCAATTCCGTGTGTCGATCTTTTAGTTCGGCGGATACCTTTTTCGATGCCTCTCCAATTATCTCTATGCTCCTGACAAAAGCACGTTTGAGAGTTTCATCACTGAAGAAATCATTCCTCTCCAATCCTGTACTGGCAGAGATCAGATACCGGGCTTCATCAAGAATGTGACGTAGATACTCAAGCGACGAGGGCGGCATCCTCAACCTCGCTCAGTATGTGTGCGGCCATATATGGGCTAAGAGACTCCGGAGTAACAACCTCCACCCTGCGTCCCAGAACCTCTTCAAGATAAAAAGACAATGCCATAAAATGATCGAATGTCTTTTCTCCCGGTTCGAATTCAACCAGAAGATCAATGTCGCTGTCCGGACGCTCCTGTCCTCGAACAAATGAACCAAAAAGCCCGAGCCGCTTGACCCCAAAGGCCTGCAATTCTGTCTTGTTTTGATGAAGTATGTGGAATACATCATTCTTGGTCATTGCGTTCATGTCCGGCACCAATATTGATTCTACTGCACACCCGGCTTACTGTAAAGCACTTTGATTCCAGCGCATAAGGACGGATATTTCTCACTTCACAGACATCTTCTCCACAACCTTCTCGAACAAGATGCCTATATCTTCCTTGCGGACTATCTGATCCTGCCATTCCCCGGGAATTGCCTTCATGCCGTAACAAATGCCGGCAAGGCCGCCCGTTACGATGGCCGTGGTGTCCGTATCCAGGCCGAGATTGACCGCGGTGAGGACGGACTCGCGGTACGATCCCGTGGTGACGAGGCACCATACCGCCGCTTCCAGCGTATGGAGCACGTAACCGTCAGATTCAATGGCGTCTTCGGGCAGGGCGCCTATATTGCCGGCGAGAAGGCGGTCAAAATGGGGCAACTCCTTTGAAAAAGGGCGCCGGCGATAAAGGTTCTTTACGCTGTCCATAGTGTTGAGATATGCATCAGAGGGGGGCATTCCCTGAAGGAGGGCGCCGGTCATGAGGCAGTAAATCCCGCAGGCCATCATTGCCCGGGGATGCCCGTGCGTGATGGACGAGGCCCGATGGGCATGGCGCAGGATATCCTCTTCGGCCATCCCCTCACAATAGAGGGCAACGGGAAGAATGCGCATAAGCGAGCCGTTGCCGTTGTTGCCCTCCTGCGTCCCGCCGGCCTGTTCGGCAGGTGTGCCTCGCTCAATCGCGCTTATCGCCTGCCTCGTGCCATGGCCCACATCGAAGGCTTGTCCATGGGGCGTCCATAAACCCGTGGTGAACCAACGGACAAAAAGATCGCTCATCCGCCCTGTATCGAATCCATCAAGGAGACTCTCTGCCGTACACAGCATAAGAGACGAATCATCGGACCAACTTCCAGGCGGCAGGTCAAAGGTACCGTATCCGAGCATCCCCGTGACGGGGTCCTTTTTGCGAACATCCCTCCCCTTAAATTCCACCGGAACCCCAAGGGCATCGCCTATCACGGCCCCCCAGAGCCCGCCAGACATCCTGTCTTCCCTCGATATATTCCCCACGCTTATTCTCCCTGTCTTCACTTACATTCCCTTATATTTATACATCGATCATCTCCGTGGCCAAAAGCATAGACCGGGGAGGTGACACCGCCCTGACAGGCTGAAAGAAGCTGCAGTGCCTCAGGATTATTTTCCTTCTACGCCAGGCATGACACTGACGGCCGGTTCGCCTGGTTTTCCCCTTCCCGCGTTCGTTTCAGGAAATCGAGGATGGTGCGCACGTAATCGTCCGGGCGCTGTTCGTAGGTGTTGTGTCCGCATTTAGGGAAAACGGCGAGTTCCCCCTTCGGCAAGCCCCGGTAGAAGTCCACCGCCTGGTCCACGTAGAAAAGGGAACTGCGGTCCGGGTAAAGGACAAGGGCAGGACAGAGTACTTTCATCAGGACGGGTCTCAAATCGAAATAACCCACCCCGTATTCACCGCCGCACCTGGCGAACTGGTTGTACTTGGCCTCGGCCATATCCCCGTGCCAGTCGATCATCTTGGCCTGGAGCCGGGGTTCGAGGTCTGTGAAATTCGCGACCAGCCTCTCGGCCTGCAACTGCGGCATGGGAACGGTGCTGTAGCACTGTGTGCTGCCCGTGCTGAGGCTCTTGACATCCTCCGGGTAGCGGGCTGCATAGTCGACACCCACGACACCGCCTTCACACTGGCCCACCAGGTGGCAGGGTCCGATGCCAAGATGCAGCTTCACCGATCGCAATTCGTCCAGGCTTTCCTGTCTGAACCGGTCACTCACATAAAAATCGAAGAAACCTTCGCCGTCTTCGGAACGCCCATAACCGCGGCGGTCGTACATAACCACACGGTAACCGGCATCGACAAAACGCCTGAAGATGTCCTTCCACATCTTGATACACGCAAAACCATGGTGTAAAAGGATGATCGTTTCCGCCCCTTCCCCATGAACCTCATAATAGACCTTAAGACCTTTGATCTCCGCAAAAGGCATGTACACTCCTTAGATGAATTCGCCTGACTCAGCCAATTCTGCCATAAACAACGCTCTTTTACAACCCGTAGAAATCTTGTGAAAGGATCAAGCAATGAGTTCGCTGGCCCTTAGAAGAATTATAATAGGTCTCCCTGGCGTTTCAGTATCTCCATAAGTTCACTCGCGTTGCTGGGAGCGTAACCCATGGCATCGTTGTTGAAATAGACGAAGACGTCCAGACCGTTATCGAGG
>DNYO01000319.1 GCA_003506795.1 Deltaproteobacteria bacterium | reverse complement strand
TATAGAGATCGCGCCCCTGGCGTTTATGCGCGGCAGAACGCTGAACGACGCCTTCATCATTCTCGACGAGGCACAGAACACCGCGTCGGAACAGATGAAGATGTTCCTCACCAGGCTGGGATTTTCATCGAAGACCGTCATTACCGGAGACATTACCCAGATCGACCTTGCCGACAAGAAGACAAGCGGTCTTGTCGAGGTCAGAGGTATTCTGAAAGATGTCAAGGGCATCAAGTTTGTCTATTTTACCGAAAAGGATGTTGTGCGCCATCCCCTGGTGCAGAAGATAATCAGGGCCTATGAGGCACGACGCGTGGAATTGGAGGAATCCAGAAATGCAGAACGGAAAGGATAAACCTCCCTCGTACCTCAACTACGGAAAGCTGCTTATTCTCTTCTGCCTTGCCGTGGCCCTCGCCCTCGCAGTCAGCACGAAGAACCCGTTTTTCATCGTGGAATATCAGCCCGGTGATATTGCCCGGGAAAACCTGCGGGCGCCCGTCGACTTTTCCGTCCCCGGGACCGATGTCACAGTGAAAAAGGGGGAAATAATCGTACGGGAAGGCGAGCGGGTCAACGCGGACCATCTTCGGACGATCGCCGCGTTCAACTCGCTGGACAGGCGTGAAGTCTTTGCGATCAAGAGATTTATCGCCGTTTTCATCCTTCTTTTTCTTCTTATCGCCATCCTCTATGAATACTCCGAAAAGAACATAAAGAAGTTCTACCTGTCGAAGAAAGATCTTCTTTTTTGCTCCATCTTCACCGTTTTTTGTGTGTTTCTGGTGAAGTCTTTTTACCTGATCTTTGAAAGCTATGCCCAGAGCCGTCTTGAAGATCTTTTTTATATCATCCCTGTTTTTGTCTTTGCCATGGTAGTGCGAATCGTGCTTTTTTCGGAGATAGCCATCATCTTCTCACTTGTGTACGCAGCCACGCTGGCTTTCTCTTTCGATAACAGCCTCCGTATTTTTCTTTATACCTTTACCGGGTCGATACTGGGTGCCTTCTTTTCGGGGAAGTGCGAGAACCGCAATACCATCCTGAGGGCAGGCCTGTATACTGCGTTCCTGATGTGTTTTTTCATGCTTGCCAATGATCTCTTCACCGCCCGCTCGTCGGGGAGCGTTCCTCTCAGGATCGCCTTTGTGCTCGTAAATGGAGTTGCCGGCAGTTTCATAGTCCTCGGGCTTCTGCCGGTGATTGAAAGCGTTTTCGATTATACGACGGACATAAAGCTGCTGGAGCTCGCCAATCTGGAGCATCCCCTGCTGGGCGACATGATGCTCAACGCTCCGGGGACATACCACCACAGCATTGTCGTGGGCAATCTGTCGAAGGCGGCCGCCGAGAGCATCGGCGCCCATCCCCTTCTGACGAGGGTTGCCGCATACTACCATGATATAGGCAAGCTGAAGATGCCCCATTATTATATCGAAAACCGGACCGGTTCCGAAGATGCCCATGAAGGCATCACCCCGAACATGAGCGCCCTCATTATCATGTCTCACGTGAAGGAGGGAGTGGAACTCGCGAAGGACTACAAGCTCGGGCGCAGGCTGACAGGTATCATCCAGGAGCACCACGGGACATCTCTTGTAAGTTTTTTTTACAGCAAAGCCAAGGGACAGGAAGATCCGTCCCTGCATGTGATCGAGGAGCAGGATTTCAGGTACCCGGGACCGAAACCACAGACCAAGGAGGCCGGCATCATCATGCTTGCCGACGCCGTGGAAGCCGCTTCCCGTGTGCTGGACGACCCCACGCCCAAGAGAATAGAGAACCACGTGCAGCATATCATCGAGAGCATATTTCTCGACGGCCAGCTCGACGAATGCGAGTTGACGCTGAAAGACCTGTACGCGATCCAGAGGAGCTTCATCGCGATCCTCATCGGCATATTTCACCATCGTATCGAATACCCCGAAAGGACACAGAATGGCGGTACTGATAAAAAATTCCCAAAGACTGATGAAGCTCAATCGAAGCGCGATCGCCAGGGTGACAGGGGAATTACTGGCCTCTTTAAAGCTTGACGACAGAGACCTGAGCATTCTCTTGGTGGACGACAGGAAGATCGCTGTCATGAACAGGGATTTTTTCGGGAAAGACCGCCCCACAAACGTGATCTCCTTTTCCTATCTTGACGGAATGCCCGGCGAGGCGGTCGGGGACATCATCATCTCCGTGGAGCGGGCCGACGATGAGGCACGCGAGGCGGACATACCCTTCTACGAAAGACTTTTTGGACTTATAGTTCATGGTCTTGTCCACATCATGGGCTACGACCACGTAAAGGGAGCATCCGAGGCGAGGAAGATGCGTTACCGGGAAAAGAAACTCATGGGGCTTGTGCTCGAGCATCCTGTTTTCCGGGCGCTTGTCGAATAAGCAGCACTGAAGCGCAATACGAAGGATGTGAAAGGTTCTTGAAAGCTGTCGCTGACAGGAGAAACCGTTTCTTATGGCTTGTCTCACGGTACGGGTATGCCTTTGTATCGGGAGTGATGCTTATCCTGATACAGCCGCCGGTGTCCCTCTATCCCCTTGCCTTTATTGCCCTCGTGCCCCTTATACGTTCCATCGACAGGGACGATCTTCGACTATCCTTCCGGCAGGGGTTTGCGGCAGGGGTGGTTGCCTGGCTCGGACTCATCTATTGGGTCGTTGTGGCCATGAACCAGTACGGAGGCATCAACATCCCCGTCAGTATGTTGATCCTCCTTCTCTTCGTTCTTTATCTTTCCCTTTACACGGGGATTTTCACACTTTCCTGCGCCTTCCTGGAAAAAAGGACGGGTGTTCCCTCCTACCTGCTCGCTCCCGCCATATGGGTCGTACTGGAGTATGCCAGGGGCGCGGTGATGACCGGTTTTCCCTGGTCGTTCCTCGCTCATTCGCAGTATGGTTTTCTCCCCTTCATACAGGCGGTCTCTGTCACGGGGACGTTCTTCATCTCCTTCCTGATCGTGGCCGTAAACGGCATCATTTGTGCCCTATGGGTCCGCAGACAGGTATCCGCGGTATGGACCGGTGTTATCCTTGTCCTCATTATCTCGTCTCTGGCCTTTGGTTTTGTGAGGCTTCAGCACAGGGATGCAGAACCACGCAAGGTGGCGATAGTCCAGGGAAATATCGGACAGGACGTCAAATGGGACGAATCCTTCAAGATGATGACAGTAAGCAAATACTACCGGTTGACCTTCGGCCTCGCGCAGGGCGCCGATCTCATTGTCTGGCCGGAAACGGCAATGCCCTTTATCATCGAACGGGAGATCCCTGCCTACAAGTATGTAAAGGCGGTACCCGTCATGCTTCACTCCCGGCTTCTGTTCGGGACGGTGGGGCTTGGCGGGAACGGAAGCCTTCTCAACACCGTGTACTACATAGATGAGAAAGGCCGGACTGCCGGGGTGTACAACAAGGTCCACCTTGTACCCTTCGGGGAATATACCCCCATAGTCTCCTACTTTCCCTTTCTTGCAAAGATCACCGCCATAGGTGCGGATTTTATGCCCGGTGAAGGACATGCGCCGATTTCAACGGATGCGGGCAGGATCGGCGTACTTGTCTGTTTTGAGGGTATATTTCCCTATATCACGAACGAGACCGTCAGAAGGGGCGCACAGGTCCTTGTAAACCTCACGAACGACGCCTGGTACAACAGGACATCGGCGCCGTTTCAGCACTTCGCCTTCTATGCGTTTCGCGCCATCGAGACCGACAGGTACCTTCTGAGGGCCGCCAACACCGGTATAAGCTCCGTCATCGATCCCAGGGGCCGCATCAGGGGTAAAACCCCAATCTTCACCGAAGAGGTCCTGAGGGGCAGCTACGCCCTCAAGGATACGATGACGTTCTACGTGCGATACGGGGACTACTTCATCGTTGTGTGTCTTGCCTTTCTCACCGGTATGGTTATCGCAGGAATGTATGGGAAGAGAAAAGGGCGCAAACCGAGGGGGTAATACTCTCGTTCTTTCCCTGATCCCGGTCTCCCCCTATCTTTCGTCTATCTCCGCGAGGTATTCCAGGAGGTTGCGGGCGGCGCTCTGTTCCGCTTCCTTTTTGCTTTTTCCCGTTCCCCTCGCCTTGTGGTCCTTTCCTATAAACACGATGACGGCAAATCCGTCCTTTGTCTTGCGGGGGAACTTGTACCTGGGCAGGACTCCCCATTTCTTCTGAGAGAGTTCCTGCAGGATATTCTTGGGATTTTTTTCGGTAAGCTTTTCTTCAGTAAAATAGGACGAGAAGAGTTTTCTGATAACCTTTGCGGTATTTCGGATCCCGCTGTCGAGATAGAGCGCGCCGATCAAGGCTTCGACCATATTTGACAGCACCTTCGACTCCTCGGGTACGACACCGTCTCCATTACCGTAGCTCATATGCTGGTCGAGGTTGATCTCCTTTGCTATCGCGGTCAGGGTTTCTCGCTTCACGAGGCTCGATCGGGCGTTGCTGAGAAAGCCTTCGTCCCTGCCGCGGAAACGCTTGTAGAGGATGATGCTGATGACGGTATTGAGGATTGCGTCACCAAGGAACTCCAGCTTTTCGTTGTCCGAGCGGCGGGCATCCCTTTTCTCATTGAAACAGGAACTGTGCGTCACTGCCTGGTTGTACAGTTCTCTGTTCTTGAATACATAGTCGATGGTTTCTTCGAGGGTGGGCTTCTTGTGAGACACGTTCTAAGGCACCGATTCTCTTCCGAACGAAGGTTTTTAAAGGAAGGACCGGGACGTGCCCGGTCCTTCCGTACCTCACGTTCCTTATTTGATCTTGAATGCCTCTTCCATGCCGGAGTACTGCTTTCTTAATTTTGGTTTCTCAATTTTGCCCGTGGGGTTGCGCGGGACATCGCCGAAGAATACCTTTCTCGGCCTTTTGTACCGTGGAAGCGGTTCACAGAACTTGATCACTTCTTCTTCGGTCATGGTCTCGCCGGGTTTGAGTTCGACAACGACGGTGACGATCTCGCCCAGGCGGTCATCGGGAATGCCGATGGCAGCGGCGTCCTTGATCTTGGGGTTCGTATAGAGAAAATCTTCAACTTCGACGGGGAAGACATTCTCGCCGCCGGTGATGATGATGTCTTTCTTCCTGTCAACGAGCCAGATGAAACCGTCTTCATCCACCCGGGCCATGTCGCCGGTGAAAAGCCACCCGTCGATAAGGGTCTTTTTGGTTGCTTCGGGGTTCTTGTAATATTCACGCATGACACCGTTGCCGCGGACAACAAGCTCGCCGGCCTCACCCGCTTTGAGGGTGACGGCGTTCTCATCGACGATCTTGAATTCCCAGTTGAAACCGGGGACGCCGATGGCGCCGATTTTATGTTCGTTGCCCATTCCGAGGTGCACGCAGCCCGGGCCCGTCGATTCGCTGAGGCCGAAATTGGTGTCATAGTCCATTGTCGGGAAGTATTCCTTCCAGTGTTTTATCAGTGCCGGTGGAACGGGCTGGGCACCGATGTGCATGAGACGCCATTGCTCGAGCTTGTAGTTTGATGGTTTCAGGTCGCCCTTGTCGAATTTCATAAGGATGTCCTGTGCCCAGGGGACGAGGAGCCACACGATGGTGCCGCCTTCCTCGCTGACCGCCTCGAGGGTCCATTCCGGGGATACGCCCTTGAGGATGACGGCCTTGCTGCCGACGATGAAGCTGCCGAACCAGTGCATCTTGGCGCCGGTATGATAGAGCGGCGGGATAAGGATAAAACAGTCGTTTTTCGTCTGTTTGTGGTGCGCGTTCTCGGTGACGCAGGCGCAGAACATGTTGTTGTGGGTGAGAAGGATCGGTTTCGGCTGGCCTGTCGTGCCCGAAGTGAAGTAGAGCCCGCACTCATCCGTGGGAATGATCGGGATGTTGAGGTTGGCGGTGGATTCGGAGGCCATGATCTTGTCGTAGGACTGGGCCCACGCCGGGACCTTGTCGCCGACGCAGATGTAGTTCTTCACGGTCGGGAGGTCGCCCTTGATAGCTTCGATCCTGTCCGTGAACTCTTCATCAAAAACGATGATCATCGGCTCCGCGACGTCACTGCAGTATTTTACGTCTTCCGAGGTAAACCGGAAATTGAGAGGAACCACCCAGGCTCCCGTTCTTACGATGCCGAAATAGGCAACGAGCCACTTTGTCGAGTTGTTCATGAAATGGACAATTTTATCGCCTTTTTTTGCGCCCATCTTTGCCAGGGCGTTGGAGAACTGGTTCGCCTGATCGTCAAACTGTTTCCATGTCACTTCGACTCTTTTCTTTTCTGCTGGTGTGCGCTCGACGAGAGCAACGTCATTGGGGTACATGCGCGCGTTGCGTGCCAAGATTTCACCGATGTGCGTGAAGACTTCTGCCATGGCAAGACCTCCTGAAGGTATTTGGTTTTACTTTACTGTTGACAAAGAATCCTAAATCTTTTTATCATGCTGATGGGACCTAAAGCAATAAAAAAAAAGCGTTTCTACAAGGAGGGTTATTATGAATTTTGCAATGTTTTCGGGGCTCAATGCGAGCAAATTTCCAAAGCGAGAGTTCATCATCGAAAGCTTCCCGTCGAAGAAGCAGCGCCGGAGCCTCACGTGGAAGGAGTTCGACGACCAGGCGAACAAGATCGCCAACTACCTCATCAAGGATTGCGGTGTCAAGAAGGGTGACATAGTCGTCCACCTTATGATGAACTGCATGGAGTGGTATGCCAGCTATATAGCTGTCCTCAAGACGGGCGCAACGGTAACGCCCCTCAACTTCCGTTTCGCCAGTGCCGACATCAAGTATGCCGCTGACGTCACAAAGTGCAAGGTCTTTATGTTTGGCGAACAGTTTAACGCACGAGTCGAACCCATCATGAAAGAGATGGACTATTGCAAGAATTTCATTTGTCTCGGTGATACCGTCCCAGCCGGTACAAAATCATATAAGGAAATTCTGGAAAAGGGCGATGCGACACCGTATTGCCTTGAGACCGCGGATGACGATATGGCCGAACTCATGTTCACGTCGGGAACGACAGGGGCACCGAAACCGGTTTCCCACACCCATAACAGCCTTTTTTACATCGGCATCGGCAACGCCCTGACCTACAACGAAGGGTACAACAGCGTGTACCTGTCGCCTCACCCCTTCTATCACAGCGGCACCCTGTTCCTCTCCTTCCCCTGTTACATTGCCGCAGGCAAGGTCCTCATGGCAATGGAGACGCAGCCTGAATTCTATCTCAGGAGCATGGCGGACGAGAAGTGCACCGGCGGCTGGAACACGGTCCCGACCTGGTCGGACGTGATCAATGCCCTGAAAACGGGACAGATAAATCTCAAGGATTATGATCTTTCCGCGCTGCGCCACATCGAGATCGGTGCCCAGCCGGTCCCTTATATCCTTCTCGAGGATTCCAAGAAGTTTTTCCCGAACCTGCCCATCGCGAACATTTACGGCATCACTGAGGGCGGAGGCGGCGGTCTCACCAACTGCTACGACGAAGATATCATGAGAAAGCCCGGTTCCATCGGCAAGGCGACGGCCTTCATGGAGGCAAAGGTTATCGACAGCGAAGGGAAAGAACTGCCGGCAGGCGGCATAGGCGAACTGATCCTCAAGGGACCCCGCCTCATGAAGGAATATGCCTTTAACGCGGAGATGACCGCAAAGACGATCAAGGACGGATGGCTCTATACGGGCGACCTGGCATACATGGATGACGAGGGCTTCATCTTCTTCGCCGACAGGGCGAAAGACCTGATCATCAGGGGCGGCGAGAACATCTTCCCCGCGGAGATCGAGGATGCCCTGCGCAAGCATCCCAAGGTCATGGACGTCGCGGTCCTTGGCTATCCTCACCCCAGGCTTGTCGAAATAGTCATGGCGATTATCCAGCCGAAGGAAGGCCAGACAATCGCCGATGAAGAGATCATCAGTTTTGTCAAAGAGAAAGGCCTTGCAAAATACAAATGGCCGGAAAAGATGGTCTATACGACGATTCCGCGCAACCCCGCCGGAAAGATCGAAAAACCGAAACTTCGCGACATGTACGTAAAACCGGCTAAAGAGGCAATGGAGAAGGAATTCAAGAAACAGTAATCGACAAGATGAGTTACAGGGCGCCCGGCCAGCCAAGGTCGGGCGCTTTTTTTATCTCACGCAGGATGTGAAGCAGTCTTTTGTCTTTTTCTCCAAAACGTCAGTTTTCCAGAACTATCAGCGGTTTCCTTGCGGGGTCCAGCCAGCGGATCAGTCTCAGGATATTTTGCTCCGAAAGGGCTACGCAGCCGGCGGTCGCGGTATTTTTGTCCTTCCAGATGTGGATGAAGATGGCGCTGCCTCGGCCGGGAACAACGGGGTTTGTGTTGTATTCGACAACGATGCCGTACTTGTAGCGGTTGTCTTGCAGGACCATATCTTCGAAGGAGCGTGCCTTCGTCTCCTCTTTCTTCTTCAACCTGTTGTAATCGGGCGAAGCGGGGTCGTCAACCCAGATATCCTGCCGCGTCATCCGGCGATAGGGCATTGCGGATGTGACCGATGAAGGATAACCGAAGACGAGACCAAGGGAGTATATCCCCGAAGGGGTCTTGCCGTCGCCTTCACGCTTGCCCCCGGCGGCTGCAAAACCGTTTCGGCCCGTCGTGGCGCGCACGGGAACAAAAACGGGGATCCAGGTGCCATTCTTCTTCTCAAATGCGCGTAGGGTTGAAATATGAGGCAATGAACCATCATTTCTGACGACAACGAGCTGTGAAGAGGCAGGCCAGTGTGTTTCAAGAGATTCTTTCGTGGACGCTGTGAGTGCCGCCGGTGCCAAAGTCGCCTCCCTGGATTCCCCGGCAAAACAGTTTTCTGGCTGTAGGGTAGAACGAAAAAGGATCACACAGAGTAAAAGGCCGCCCAGCGCAAAAAGCGAGTAAAGTCCAACGCGCTTCAAGCAAAGATGCCGATTCACGCTCCTCCAGCGACGATCGCTATTGGCCTTTTCCATGCCCGCTGCCATTCTCTGTCTAATCCCTAATCCCTAATCCCTAATCCCTTCTCACATCTCAAATTCCATCTTCTGGACCTGAAGACCCTTAACCGCTTTTAACCTTGATTCCATTTCGGCGACCGCCGCGTCGCCTCCATAGACCTCGAGCAGAATGAGACCGCCGGGAGCGCAGAGATTCTCCGAGACCTCGTGGAGGCCAAGGCGGGTCTTTATGTAGCAGCCGCATTCCGTGAGGATCTTCTGGAATTCCGAGGCACTCTCGACCCTGTTGCTAAGACAAATCCCCAGAACATAACGCTTTGACATGGGACATCCTCCTTTAAGGAAAGTTTAACGTTAAAAGTTCAAAGTCTCTGATAAGTCCTATAGGTCCTATTGGACCTATTAGAGACAAGAAACCTCAGCCGGCATTCGGATGCTAAATGTGAACGAACGCTTTGGCTACCGTTTCCTCCCTGACCGGGCGTGTGACGAGCGACACGACTATGAAGACGATAAAGGATATCGGCAGCGCGATGATCTGCGGGTCGATCATGTTCCACGGGTGGCCGGCGAGGCTCTCCATGTTGAAGATCTTCCTGCACAGGCCGAACGCCCTGGCCTCCTCTTCGTGAAAGAGGAGCATCCAGATAAGGGATACAAAGAATCCTGAAAGTATGCTCGCCTTGGCCGCAGGCTTTGTTCCCCTTTTCCAATACAGTCCGAAAAGATAGACGGGGATGAAGGTTGCACCGCAGAGACTGAAAAAGAACGCCGTTGCCACGGCAACTATGCTTTCGGGCAGGACGAGGCCGATGATGAGGGTGGCGAAGATACTGAGCACGATGCCTATCCTCGTCACTATCGTTGTTTCCGCGACCGATTTTCCTTTCAGAAGCGCCTGTTCGAAGATGTCGCGGGACAGCGACGTACCAAGGGCGTGAAACTGACTGCTGCCCGCGCTCATGGCCGCCGACATCAGGCAGACGAGAAAGAGGGCTACGAACCACTGCGGATAAAACCGGTCGATATACAGGGGGATGATCTTGTCCAGATTCCCCTGTACGGCGTGGAGCGGCAGTTCGGTGTAGGTGTTGTAGAAATAGACGTTTGTCAGCGCTCCCACGGCATACGCGACCCCGGTCGTGCAGAGTATGAATATGGCAGCGAACGGCACGGATCGGTTGACCTCCCTGTCGGATTTGAGGGTCATGAACCGCACGTTCAGCTGAGGCTGGCCGATGACACCGATGCCGACACCCATGATCATCGTTGTTATTACGTACCACCAGATGGAGGAGAAGGCTTGCGGCATCGACGCAAAACCCCTGTGGCCTGCTTCCTGGAGATAATGCGGGACCATGGGCGTAATCGCTTCGAGCGATCTATGGGCCAGCGATATCCCGCCGAGAGAATAGTACGTGGAGATGCCTATGGCGACCATCGAAACGACCATGATGATTCCCTGGAAGGCGCTGGTATACAGAACTCCCTTAAGCCCTCCCCAGATGACGAAGCATGCGGTGATCAGAAGGAATGCGAGAAACGCCGTTGAAAAAGGGATGTTGAGGTAGACCTCAATGAACCGCGAGATGCCTATCAGCACCGCAGCCGTGTAAACGGGCATGAAGATCACAATGACCAGCCCCGAGAAACCCTGGATGAACCGTGATTCATAGCGCCTTCCCAGAAGCTCGGGGAAGGTATGGGCGTCGAGGGCCTTGCCCATCTTCCGCGTTCTCTTGCCGAATATTACGAAGGCGACCCACACCCCGATCATGATGTTGAGAAAAGACAGCCATGTGAGGCCGAAACCGTAGAGTGCGCTCACGCCTCCGAAGCCTATGATGGCGGAGGTGCTGATATAGGTAGCTCCGTAGCTTAAGCCCATCGTAACGGGATGGACCTGTCTTCCGGCCAGAAGATAGTCAGAGACGGTCACTGTTCTGCGATACCCGAGNNCAACGCAAAAAAGAGCGGAAACGATCGTAAAGGCGAAGCCTGCAAAGACCCAGGAATCAGAAAAGCCCAGCATCATGCTATTTGATTAGCACGCCGTTTTTTTGACTGTCAAGCAATTAATACGCGAAAAGGGGGTTGACATACAAGGAAAGAAAAGTAAAAATAGAATTTATAAAAGGTCATATAGCTCGGGTTCAGAGACGGGATTATGGTTTCTGGAGGGTTATACGGGATGGTCGGGCCGCCACCTGCACGTCAGGTGACGGCCTTTTATTATTCTCACTAAGGAGGGGTTTTATGGGAAAAGCAGTGATCTTGACATTGGTTATGGTTGTTGGAGCTCTCATCTGCCTGCCCGGCGGTGTTTTCGGTTTCAATCCCCAGGATGTTCAAAAGCTCAACAGTACCAACAAGTGCAGCAAGTGCGATCTCTCTCAGGCAAACCTTGCCGGCATCGATTTTTACGGGGCCGAACTCAGCGGGGCCAACCTCAGTGGGGCCAACCTCAAGGGGACCCTTTTCAATGATGCGGACCTCAAGGGTGCCAATCTGAAGGGGGCATCGGTGGACAAAGAGACAAGCTTTGTCGGGGCCAAACTTTCCGATGCGATCTGGATGGATGGCACGAAGTGCAAGTCGGGCCAGATAGGAAGGTGCAAGTAGCACCCTGTAAGGTTCTCCTGTCCCGCGCGGGTTAGCCTGGTGAATATAGGTTTGGACTTCAAGAGGCACATTCAGTTAGAATGATGGGGTCTCACATCACACAAACAAATGCGAGGCCCCATGAAACATATTTTTTCGCTTGTTCTTTTGTCAACCGTCATCATTCTGGGCGGTTGCTCCCGCGGCGATAACGGTCCGACCGCGAAGGATTACTACAAGAAAGCCTATCAATTTATCGATGCGGGCTACCCGAACGAAGCCATCGATCTTCTCGACATTGCCATCAAAAAGGACCCCAACTACTTCGATGCTTATTACAACCGCGGTGTTGTCTATTATCTCATGAAGAACTACCGGGCGGCGGTAGACGATCTATCAAAGGCCATATCGATCAACCCCGACAGCTCCGCGGCCTACGCAAGCCGGGGAGAGGTCTACGAGATCATGAATGATAGAGAGAAGGCTTTTAAGGATTATAGAAGGGCGGCGCGGATGGGAAACAAAGGCGCGCAGGATTACCTCAGGTCGAAGAACTCTTCCTGGTAGTTTTACTTTTTGATGAACCTGCTGTAGATGAAATACGCCAGGATTCCCACCCCTGCCGCAAGCCACGCAACGGTGTATATCTCCACGTGTCCTCCATAGTCATTGTCCGGTACTGTGCGGTTCTGCAGCTTTCCCAGAGAGAATAAAAAGAGGGGCTTTTAAAAGCCCCTCTTGTTTTCGGTTTCTGCAATATCAGTTCTTTGCCGGGAAGAGCTTGTCGAGCAGCTCCTTCGAAGGCGCTTTCGTAAGGGCACTGACGACGAAATAGATTATGCCGCAGCCGATGACGAGCCACCACTCGAATGTCCCAAGGCCGATCTCTTTCTTGAAGAGGACTTTATAGCCGCCATAGATGCTCATGCCCGTACCATAGAGAACGGTAAAGAGCGCGCCCCACTTCGTGGC
>DNYO01000060.1 GCA_003506795.1 Deltaproteobacteria bacterium | reverse complement strand
ATGTTTTCCGATACGCCCACCGTTCCCCAGGTATGTTTGCCGTCGCTGCTCTCGATAAGGACCCGGGTAGGGGCCCCGGTGCCTTCCCTGGTGGAAAGGACTCTGACCTTGTAGTCGACGAGGTCCATCTTCTTCAAACCGGGGTAGAATGTGTAGAGGGCCTTTCTGAGCGCATTGTCAAGGGCGTTGACGGGGCCTTTGCCGAGCGCGGCGGTGTGCTCCACGCGGTCGCCGACCTTGACGAGGATCGTGGCCTCGGTAACGGGATGGGACGTCTCTTTCTTCTCAACGATGATCCTGAAACCAATGAGTTCGAAGTAGGATTTATGGATGCCGAGCTTCTTCTTGATGAGGAGCTCCAGGGAACCCTCTGCGCCTTCGAACTGGTACCCGTGCATCTCCAGTTCCTTAATCCTCTTGACGACATCCTTGACGATCTTCGGGTCCTTTTCGATGTCGATGTTAAATTCCTTTGCCTTGTAGCGGATGCTGCTTTCGCCGGAAAGATCCGAAATGAGGACACGCTGGGAATTGCCGACAAGCTCCGGTTTTATATGTTCATAGGTCTCGGGGTTTTTCCTGATTGCGCTGACGTGTATGCCGCCCTTGTGGGCGAAGGCGCTCGCGCCCACGTACGGCCTGTGTTTGTCGGGTATGAAATTGGCCATTTCATCGACGAAGTGGCTGAGTTCCCTGAGCCGGGCGATATTCTCCTTCGCAATGCCGGTGTGTCCCATTTTCAGTATGACGTTGGGAATGATGGAGCACAGGTTGGCATTGCCGCACCGTTCCCCGTAGCCGTTGATCGTTCCCTGCACGTGAACGCATCCGGCCCTGACCGCCATCAGCGTATTGGCGACGGCAAGCTCGGTATCGTTGTGGGTATGGATCCCGAGTTTTGCCCCGGTGTTTTTGTGTACGGCCTTTGTGATCTCGTAGATCTCGAAAGGCATGGCGCCGCCGTTGGTATCGCACAGGACGATGACATCCGCGCCGGCGTCACGCGCCGTGCCGATCACCGCCAGGGCATATTCGGAATTGAGCCTGTATCCGTCGTAAAAATGTTCGGCGTCAAAGAAGACCGTTTTGCCGACCTTTTTGAGGTGGCTGATCGTGGAGGCGATCATCTTCAGGTTCGTATCAAGGCTGACCCTGAGAGCGTCACGGACATGGAGGTCCCAGGTTTTTCCGACGATGGCCACGTAGTCGGTCCCGGCATCGAGGAGCGCCTTCATGACAGGGTCCGTTCCGGGCCTGGCATTTGCCTTTATGGTACTGGAAAAGGCCACGATACGGGCATTTTTAAGGGGTAGTTTTTTTACCTCCTTGAAGTACTGCAGGTCTTTGGGGTTGGAACCGGGCCAGCCGCCTTCTATGTAATGGATGCCGAATTCGTCAAGCCTTTCCGTTATCCGCAGCTTATCGGTGAGACTGAAGGCTATATCCTCGGACTGCGCTCCGTCCCTGAGGGTGGTGTCGTAAAAATCAACCCTCAACTTTCCTCCTTGATATCTTCGGCGTCAAGGCCAAAGTTCTTGTGGAGAGCTCTCACGGCGAGTTCCCCGTACTTGCTCTCGATGACGCAGGATATCTTGATCTCAGAGGTGGAGATCAGTTCTATGTTGATCCCTTCGTTGGCAAGGACCGTAAACATTTTGGACGCAACGCCGGAGTGTGAACGCATTCCAAGACCGACGATGGACACCTTTGCCATATCCTCGTCCATGGCAACCCTGGCACCTATGGCTGACCCGATCTCCTCGGTGATCTTGAAGGCCTTTTTTCCGTCTGCTTTCACCACGGTGAAGGTGATGTCGTTGTAATTCTCATGGCTGACGTTCTGGACGATCATATCGACAACGATATTGGCGCCGCTCAAGGCGCTGAAGATCTTCGAGGCGATGCCCGGCTTGTCGGGTACCTTGTTGATCGTGATTTTGGCTTCGTTTTTATTATAGGTGATACCGGAAATGACGACTTTTTCCATCATGATGTCCTCCTTGCAGACAAGTGTTCCTTTCCCCTCGATGAGGGATGATTTGACCAGGATCGGAACGTTGAACTTCTGGGCGAGCTCAACGGATCTGATCTGGAGCACCTTAGCCCCGAGAGACGCCATTTCCAGCATCTCCTCATAGGATATCTTGTCAAGGCGCCTTGCTTTTTCACAGATGTTGGGGTCTGTGGTGTAGACGCCGTCTACGTCGGTATAGATCTCGCACAGGTCGGCCTTGAGGGCCGCCGCAAGGGCGACGGCCGTGGTGTCGGAACCACCCCTGCCGAGAGTGGTGATATTGCCTTCCCCATCGACACCCTGGAACCCCGGCACTATGATGATGTTGCCGTCCTTGAGCTCGCCTACGATTTTCGCATCCTCGATGCTGGCGATGCGTGCCGTGCCGAAACTCGAATCGCTGATGATCCTGATCTGGTCAGCGAGAAGGGATTTGGCCTTGTGGCCCATCTCTTTGAGAGTGATCGCGAGCAGGGCGGACGTGACCTGTTCACCGGTGGAGATCAGCACGTCCACTTCCCTTTCGTCGGGAAATTTAGCTATTTGGTGGGCCAGGCCGAGCAGCTTGTCTGTCTCGCCGGACATGGCTGAGACGACGACGATAACATCCATGCCGCGACCTTTGTATTCGATGGCGCGCCTCGCCACGTTTTGTATCCTCTCAACGTCTCTGACTGAGGTGCCCCCATATTTTTGAACAACGAGCATCGTATCCTCCATGAGTAGAATGAACGGGATAACACAAGGAATTAGAGGTCTTCTCTGCCGTGCTGGCTACAGCCGTCAGCCCTGGTTTTCCTGCTTGATAATAACAATTTTTCGTTCCATTTCTCCACTAATTTCTATATGGACCTCTATCACACCCTCCCACCAGGGCGACCTCTGGGCCCATTCAACGGCAACGATGCCGCCGGCGAGATACTCTTCCATGTTGAGCTCCGGCAGGTCACCTTCCTCGAGGCGGTAGAGGTCAACATGACACAGCGTCATGTCACCCTCATAGACATTCATGATGGTAAAGGAAGGGCTCACGACATATTCCCAATCGGGTATGCCGATGCCCCGTGCCATGCCCTTGACGAGTTGGGTTTTCCCGGCGCCAAGGTCGCCGTAAATTGCATAGAGCTCGCCTGGTCGTGCGTCCAGCGCTATTTTCTCTCCTATATCGATGGTCTCAGAGGGATCTTTCGATATATATTCTGTCCGTCCCATTGCGGATTTCCTCTATTGCGTCGCCCAGTCCCGTCAAAAGGTCAAGGGCGAGAAGGTCCATGTCGGAGTGGTCCTCAACCCAGGTATCCGCCATGTAGCCGTGGAGGTATGTCCCGATAAGGGCACTCCGGGCAAGGCTGTGGCCCTGGGAGGCGATCCCGCCGATAAAACCCGTCAGGATGTCGCCGCTCCCCCCTTTTGCGAGCGAAGGGTTGCCGGTGGGGTTCACGAACATCAGGCCGTCCGTTGTGCAGAGTATGCTCGCGGCTCCCTTGAGGAGGATGTTCACGCCCCATTTCTCCGAACATGCCCTCGCTGTTCCTATCCTGTCGTTGTTTACCTCTTTCGGGGTCCTGCCGATGAGCCGGGCCAGTTCCCCGGGGTGGGGCGTCAGGATGGCCTCAGCGTTACTTTTTTTGAGAAGCGGTGTGTGGCCCTGAAAGGCATTGATGCCGTCAGCGTCTATGACGAAAGGTTTGTCGATCTCCCGGTACAGCTTCCTTGCCAGTTTCATGACCCCTTCATTTTGTGAGAGACCGGGACCCATGATGACGACATCCTTGTCTTGAGCAAAGGAGACTATCTCGTCGAAGGAATCGACGGCAAAGAAACCCTTACCGTTGTCCCTGACGGGGTAGGTCATAACCTCCGTTGTCTTTGTCTCCAGGATGGGGTTGAGTGTCTCCGGTACGATGAGGGTGACAAGTCCTGCTCCTATCTTGAGGGCGGCGAGTGACGCCATATGCGCCGCGCCGGTCTTGCCGGGCGACCCGGCAATAACGACCGCGTGACCGTACGTCCCTTTGTGTGAGGAAGGAAGGCGTCTTTTTAGAAAGGACCGCAGCATTTCGCCATCGGTTACCTGACCGTCGAAACCCATCTCGTTCTCGACGAAGGGAGGGATGGATATATCGATGACGGTAAGCCTGCCGGCGTGTTCACGGCCGGGACTCAATATCTGGCCCAGCTTCGGGTATGCGTAGGTGAAAGTGTGGACGGCGCGGATGGCACTGCCGAGAGGTTTGCCCGTGTTGCCGTCGATGCCTGAAGGGATGTCGACGGCGATGACGGGTTT
>DNYO01000209.1 GCA_003506795.1 Deltaproteobacteria bacterium | reverse complement strand
CACAGCCCGGTATCGTGGATTGTTTCGATGCCTGCATCGGTAAGAAGCAAGGCATTCGCCTTGTTGAGATCGAGGTACAGCGAACCATTTCTTTCGCTAAAGATGGATTCAGGAAAACCCTCGCTGAGATAAGCCTCTCTAACCTCCCCGCCCACCACGTAACAGCAGTTGCGAATCGAAGGCCCCATCAGGGCGACCATGCGCTGTTTCGCCGCGCCGCGCTCCGTCATCATGTCAACCGCCCTGGACGTTATTCGTTGAAGCGTACCCCGCCACCCGGCATGGACGATCGCGGCCATGGGAAAGCCGGGGTCGACAAGGATCACACAGAGACAGTCGGCCGTTTTGATCACCCCGGCGATGCCGCGTTTATAGAGAAGGATCCCGTCGCCGCACGCGGGCCTGTCACCGTTGCCGATAACCTGTACCTCATGCCCGTGTTCCTGGTGCATTACGACCACTTCATTGAGGGAAAAAGCGTCCAGAAAGGCCTCGCCTTCCCTGCCGATAAGGGTTGATGAGGGAGATTTCCGGGTGAAAAACCCATGGATGATGCCCCCGGCAGTCAATTCGGGGAGATGGTAATACTCCCAGTCGCCCTTCTTTTCACGAACAAATCCTGTCACCGCAGGTGCGCCGTGTCGATCGGTCATGCTGTAGTTTACGGGTTTTCTAGCGTATTTGTCCACGATGTTTTTCGATGAAATCCTTCATGTCGCCGGGAACAGGCGCCTCGATAATCACGGGGGCCGCCGTCGCCGGATGAACGAATTCTATCCGGTACGCGTGGAGAAGAGGCCTGCCGGCGGACCTTTTTGCCTTCCTTCCATATATCTCGTCGCCGACGATGGGGTACCCGGCATGATTCAGATGGACCCGTATCTGGTGGGTTCTTCCTGTTGCAGGATATGCCTCGACATACGAGAAGCCGTCCAGCCGTTCAAGAACCTTGAACCCCGTTCGGGCCTGCCGGCCTCCCGAACGCAACACGGCCATCTTCTTTCGTTCCACCGGGTGCCGGCCGATATTGCCGTCCACAGTCCAGGAGTCCAATTCGGGCTTCCCTTCCACGACAGCGCGATACGTCTTGCGGACTTTTCTATCCTTGAACAGATCCGAAAGCCTCTCCTGGGTCCTCAGATCTCTGGCAACCAGAATAACCCCCGTTGTCCCCTTATCCAACCGATGCACGATCCCCGGTCTCAACCCCCCCATGAACGCCTCTTTCTCGTCCTTTCGATTCTCCTCAACGTATTTTCCTGCAGTCTCCGGCCCCCGCGTTCCGCCCAGATACCCCAGCACCGCGTTCACCAGTGTTCCCGAGTTATGGCCGAAGGATGGGTGGACCACCATGTCGGCCGGTTTGTTGATAGCAAGAAAATATTCGTCTTCATAGAGAATATCGAGGGGTATCTCTTCGGGAGCGAGGTCAAGGGGCGCCTCTTCGGGGACTTCTCCGGCGATCTCCATACCCGTTTTTAGGCGCATGGCAGGTTTGGGGGTCCTGCTGTCCACCTTGACGTGACCGCCGTCGATCATCTCTTTCACTTTTGTCCTGGTCAGGGAAAGCTTTTCGGAAAGGAAAACATCAAGCCGGGCGCCGCTGCGGTCACAGGTGATCGTAAAGCTATCGGGCATTATCGAGAACCGAGGAGACTGCCGCAACAAGGTCCCTTTCATCCTGTGCAAGGACCGTCCTCATGTCGAGAATCACCGTGTCTTTTTCAATCCTGGCGATGACGGGAACAGGAAGGCCCCTTAACCCTTTTTCCATGGCATCGATAGTCATTGTCTCCGGCTGAAGGGCAACGCCGACAGAGGGAATCACCATGTCGGGAAAGCTCCCCCCGCCCACCTCGGAATAGACGTCGACAACGGACGGGCGTACCCCGGGGCACCGTTTCCTCACCTGTGAAGCCACTCGCCTCGCCCTCTTTGCCAATGTGTCTTTTTGCTCGAGGATCATCCTGATCGTGGGTATATTGTCGGCGGCGGACGCTGCATCAAGGCAAAGGAGCAGTGTTGCCTCAAGGCCCGCAAGGGTAAATTTGTCGGGACGCAGGGCGCGGGTCATAGGGTTTTCTTTCATGGCCTCAAGACAACCTTTTTCGCCGATGATTATCCCGGCCTGAGGGGCCCCCAGGAGTTTGTCGCCGCTGAAAGAGACAACATCGAAACCCTTTTTCACTTCGTCGGGGATCAGCGGTTCATCTCTATGGCCCAAGGCTTCAAAGTTGTAGAAAAGCCCGCTCCCCGTGTCGAAATAGGTGGGGATATTGTACCGCTTGCCCAGCTGGACCAGTTCCTCCGATGAAGCCTCGTGGGTGAAACCACGGATGCGGTAGTTGCTCGTGTGGGCCTTCATGATGAGGCCCGTGTTGTCTCCGATCGCCCGCTCGTAGTCTTCGATGTAAGTCCTGTTCGTTGTCCCCACTTCCCTGAGGACGGCGCCGCTCTTTTTCATCACGTCGGGTATCCTGAAAGAGCCGCCTATCTCGATGAGTTCGCCCCGTGCGATGATCACCTCTTTCCCTTCGGCAAGGGTGTTGAGGATAAGGAAAACGGCCCCGGCGTTGTTATTGACGACGAGCGCATCTTCCGCTCCGGTGAGCCTCGTCAGGATCGATCTGCAATGGATATAGCGGCTGCCGCGCGCACCCTTCACAATATCATACTCGAGGTTGGAGTAACCCGTCGCGACCTTCAGTATGGCATCGATAGCGGGCCCGGCAAGGAGCGATCTGCCCAGGTTCGTGTGGATGATGACGCCTGTCGCGTTTATCACCCTCTTAAGCCCCGGCTGTATGAGGGCGGCCGCCCTCATACTTACATCGCCCGCGATCATGTCGGGGGACGGAACCGATGTGATGCGATCCTCCTTGATGGCAAGGCGCAGTGCATCGAGATACTCGTGGAGGACATCCTTCGCGAGCGCTTCGGGACAGGCCAAAACAAGCATCTTCCAGCCGTCCGTTTCCAGAATTGCATCCACTTTGGGTATCTGTCGCAACAGGTTATTTGGCATGTTTTGGCAACCCCACAGCTACTTTTTAACACAGAGGTCAATGATTTGGCAATAAAAGAGAGCTGACTGTATTCTTTAACAACTCCGATAGGTCATATGGGTCTTATGGACCTGTCGAAACCCGCGAGCACGACTTCAACGCTCTGTTATTTCCACTTTTGCATCGACGATAACGCAGCCTTTACCGTCTTCATAGACTATTACAGGATTGATATCGAGGTTGACAATATCTGGATTTTCCGTGAGCAGGTTCGAAACCCGGACGATGACATTCTTAAGGGCGCTAATGTCTGCCGGACTTCTGCCCCGGGCTCCTTTGAGGATTGCAGCGCCTTTCAGTTCATCGATCATGGTTTCGGCGGTTTCATCGTCTACGGGTGCAACACGGATCGACCGGTCGGCCATGATTTCCACGTATATACCGCCGAGCCCGCAGACGACGACAGGCCCGAATTCTCCATCGAAGCGCCCTCCGATGATGATCTCGTGACCCGGAGGGACCATCTTCTGGACGAGGCAGCGGGTTGTACCCATGGCGTCGAGGGCTCGCAGAAACTCGGCCCGGTCCCTGATGTTCAGGAACACGCCTTTCGCCTCTGATTTATGCAGCAGCCCGCCTTCGCTCGCCTTCAAGGCCACCGGGTAACCAAGACGCTCCGCCGCCGCCAGTGCTTCGCTCCGGTCCTGCGCCGCACCATGATCCGCAACGGGAAGACCCCATCGCGACAGCAGGGCAAAAGATTCTGAGGGTTCAAGGAACCTCTTTGCGCTGTCGGCACCGGCCGCAGGTCTCAAACGCGAAGTCTCCTGAGGAAAGGCGCGCCGCCCGTTCACCTTCGCACGGTGATGTTCATAGGACCATGCAAGGGCCTTTACCGCCTGGTCTACATCAATGAAAACGGGGAAATCGGCGGCCTCCTTGACGTCGAACCATTCCGACCGGTTCGTGACGACCGAGAGCGCAACGGGCTTGTTATGTATCGGAGTGATCCGCGCGGCATAACGGAGAAAGTTTCTGACCTTGTCACCATCGCTTTCGGAGCTGTACGTAATGACAAACACAATGCCGTCCACCTCCTCTTCCCTGAGAGCCATCTCAAGGATGGAGGCATATTCGTCGAGGTCATAAACGTCGCCGATATCGAGGGGGTTGGTCGCCGCAATGACATTGAGCTTCTTCCGGGCTACCCCCTCGAAAAAACCTTCCGAGAAACGGGCGAACTCAAAACCGTATCTTTTTGCCGCATCGGCGCACAGCACGCCGTGACCACCGGAACGGGAAATGAGAGCAAGGCGCCGGCCCCCGAGTACGGGCAGGCTGAATATCTTGAAACAATCCACCATCTCCTGGAAATTGGTCACCCTGATAACGCCGGCCTGCTTCATCGCGGCACTGGCGGCCTCATCGTCACCGGCAAGGGCCGTGGTGTGAAATTTTGCTATCTCACCGCTCGACGGACTCCTGTTGGCCTTGAGCACCACGACGGGTTTGTCGGTGGAAGCCGCGAGGCCCATAAACCGCCTGCCGTCGGAAAAGTGTTCCAGGTACAACCCGACTACGCCTGTTCCCCGATCCTGCAGGACGTATTCGAGAATATCATTTTCGTCGGTCATCAGCTTGTTGCCGATGCTGACGAGCTTTCTCAACCCCACGTTTTCCACGGAGCAAAGCATGCACGTATCGTAGAAAACACCGCCGCTCTGGGAGATAAGCGACGCGGGTCCTTTCTTCATGTATTCGGGATCGATGATGAAGAAAGGAAGGATGACCCCTGCGTCCAGATTGACGATACCAAAGCAGTTGGGACCGATGATCTTCATACCGTAACGCGCTGCAATCGAGAGGACCTCGCCCTCAAGGGAACGTCGGCCTCCTGAAAGTTCGCTGAAGCCCCCGGATTCCAGGATCACGTTACGTATGCCCTTTTTGCCGCACATTTCCAGCGTTTCCGGTACATACTTCGCCGGTACGAGAACGACGGCGAGGTCCGGTACGGCCGCGACACCATCGAGGTCCCGCAGTATCCTTCTGCCGGCTGCCAGACCCTCTTTCACCCCCACGGGATAGACATCTCCCCGAAAACCGAAACGGGCAAGATTTTCAACGATGACACGGGCAAGATTGGACGGAGTATCGGAAACACCGAATACGGCAATACTGTGAGGGTAGAAGAATCTCTCCATCCCGGTGCTTTCGGACATGATCATATCGCGCACCTAGTATAACCTGCGATACCTGTGAATACAAGGCTTCCCGGTTGCGCCGTTATAATTCCGGAAGAACTGCTGGAAGGCTGAACGAATTTATTGGCTACACAGGAAAGAAATGGTGGTATACTTATCCAGGATGATACGAAAACTGGCTATAATGGTTGTTCTGATCTTCTGTGTGTCACTTATGATCCCATCCCTCGGACACACACGACGGTACTATGGGCCTTACAGCGGATGTTATGGATGCGGGTACTCCAACGATTACTGGGTACCGGCTGCCGTCCTCGCAGGTACCATACTTGTCGGAGCCCTGGTTATAGGGGCAATGAACCAGACTCCCCGACAGCCGAACCCTCCACAGCAGGTGTCGTACAGACCGATCGACACACGCCAGCCGTACGCTGCCCCGGATCCCGATTTTGTTGCGAAGTACGGCAAGAAAGAATCCCCCGGTGAATGGATTATCGTCCCCGGCCAACAGGTTGGAGATAAATGGGTTCCCGGCCACCGCGTCTTCGTCCCAAATCCCTGATAGAGTAACTCCAATCTCTACTGTTTCATGAACTCCTTGTAGCACTCACTGCTCCGTATATTATCGAAATCTTTTTCCCTTATGACAATATAGGGGTCGCGAAGACCGCCTTTTTCATACGACGCCTTGAGCCATCTGCATGCCTGTGCGGCATTCTTCCTCAAGGACTCCACCCTGGCAAGAAGCATTGTGGCCGGCAGCTCCCCTGGTTTCAACTTCAGGGACTTCTCCAGGTCTTCCGCCGCGCTGTCGTAACGGCCGATCTCCTTCAATGATGCAGCCCTTGCAAGATAAAGTCTTGCGCTGTCCGGCCTGAGTTCTATGGCCTTCGTAAAATCCCTCAGCGCCTCATCGGGCTTTTCGTCAAAAACATACATCCAGCCGCGCTGCGAGTATAAAAGGACCTCTGTCGGCTCGATCCTGATGGCCCTCGTCAGGTCTTCAACCGCCTTATCGTATTTCTTTACAGCTGCATAGATTTCCGCCCGTCCCTGGTAAGCCGGCCAGAAACCCGGGGCAATCTCTGCCAGTCTGTTATAATCCGCAAGCGCCTCCTCATAGTGCCTCAGTTTTTTCTCTATAAGCCCCCTGCCAAGAAGGCTGAGAATTTCTTTGGGGTTCAGTTCGAGGGCCTTCGTGTAATCATCAAGGGCCTTTTCCTGCTGATTCATGGCCGCGTATGTTCTTCCCCGAAAACTGTATACCCGGGCGCTTCTCGGATCCACCTCGATGGCTCTTCCCAGGTCCTCAAGGGCCAGATCATACTTCTTCTCGACGTAGGAAATGTTCCCCCGGTGGGCGAGTGCGGCCCCGTTACGGGGGTTAATTTCCAAAGCCTTCGAAAAATCCGCCCGGGCTCGCTGGTAATCTTTCCCTGTCTCGTACGCCTCCCCCCGCCCAACATAAGAAATTTCACTTTTGGGGTCGATCAGGACGGCCTTGTCAAAGTCCGCGATCGCCCTTCGAGTTTCACCCAGTCCCTTATGCGCGAATCCCCGCCAGCCATATCGATCCGCGAGCGGCCCCGATGACAGCTTGCCGGATTCGATTTCTATCGTACACTCCTTCACCGCCTTCTTGAATTCCCCGCTGACCACCAGGTCGCGACAATCTGCCGCGTAGCCCGCCAAGGAGCATGTGACCAACACCCCCACCCCCCACACAAAACCCCTAAGCACAGCCCAAGACCACCTCATTGTCATCCTCCCCTTACGCACATCTTTCATGCCCGCCCATACCTTACACTATCCCCCCGGAATTTCAAGAGTCACGGGAACCCGCAATGAGAAAACGGCCGGCGCCCGTCCCGGCACCCCGTCACGACGCGTACCATCGGCTGCCACCGTGCATTGATGACAGGCATCGCATCGAATCCCGATTGGACAGCGTATTATAATAGTGGATTTTAAAGTTATTGAGAGATTCCGCAACGGCCTTTCCGCTCGATCCTTTGCCTCAAGAACCGGCATCGAGGACAGCCTCTTCTATCACATCATCAGCTGAATATACCGACCGCCTTCTGCGCGATTGTGAGGAAGGTCTTCGGGAAGATACCCATGTGAAGGAGGGCCCATATGCATATAACCATGACAAGTCCATACTGAGGCGCCTTATCAACGCTACCCGGCTCGCCGATGGTTTCCTTGAAATACATATACATCATGACCCTCAGGTAATAATATGCGGCCACGGCGCTGTTCAGAAAACCGATTACAGCCAGCCAGTAATACTGCGCCTTGACGGCTGTGCTGAAGACGTAAAACTTACCCATGAAGCCGGCCAGCGGCGGGACCCCGGCCAGTGAAAGAAGAAATATGCTCATGCAAAGGGCATAAAAGGGATGGCGAACACCAAGCCCCGCAAAACTGTCGATTTCGCTGTTGTTGTCACCTTTCTTTTCAAGGGCGATCACTACCGTGAATGCGCCGATGTTCATGAACGAGTAAGCCATCAGATAATAAAGCATGCTCGAAGCCAGTGCCCTGTCGGCCGTTATGAAAGCCACCAGTATGTATCCGGCGTGGGCTATGCTCGAGTATGCGAGCATTCTCTTTACATCATGCTGCACAAGTGCCGTGATGTTCCCGACGCACATCGTAAGGACCGCGAGCACCCAGATGATCTCCGACCACCCGAACTGAAAAGGTATGAAAGCGGTAAAGAAAACACGTATCAGGGCACCGAATGCCGCCGCCTTAACGCCTGTCGCCATGTATGCGGTGATAGAGGTCGGAGCACCCTGATAAACATCAGGCGTCCACATGTGGAAAGGCACCGACGCGATCTTGAAACCGAAGCCGACGATGAGAAATCCCAGCCCAATCACGAACATCGTGGTCGAGAAGGGCTGTTTCAGAAGGAAGTATTTCTTCAACTCCACCACATCCAGGATTCCCGTCGAACCGTATATCATTGCCATGCCATACAGAAGAAAGGCTGTGGCGAAAGCGCCCAGAAGGAAGTACTTCAGGGAGGCCTCGACCGATGTCGCGTTGCCCCTCAGGAGCCCGCACAGGACATAGATCGAAAGCGACATGACCTCCAGACCGATGAATATTGTGATAAAGTGGTGCGATGATGTCATGACCATCATGCCAAGGACTCCGAACATCAGGAGCGCATAGTACTCTCCCGAACCGATGCCTTCCCGGTCGGCATATCTGAGAGAAACAATCGACACGAGGATGAGGATACAGAGAAAAAGCGCCTTAAAGAAGGTTCCATAGCTATCGATACTATAGAGCTGGTTGAATACATCGAGGTTGGTTCCCCAGAGGTTCAACGTAAAATAGAGCGCGAAAATAGAACCGATAACGCAGAGTACACCGGAAATTTTCGAGGCTACAGGCCCCTTAGTCAGACCACCGATAATAAGCAGCAGAAGTGGCCACCCGGTCAACATGATCTCGGGCATTATCCATCTAAATTCGCAGGCAGGTATTATTGAAGCGTCCATTAAAAGGCACCCCTATCTTGTCAGATTCGTATTCGCTTCTTCCTTGGCCACCCTGGGCGCAACCGTGTTCTGCTCCAGGACACGGGACTGGGCGCTCTTGGATTTCACGAAAGCCAGGTATTCCACGACGGTTGTATCCATCTTGTTGAAGAACATCTTCGGATATACTCCCATCAATATTATGAAGAAGACCATCGAGACCAGTATCAGAATCTCCCGGCCGCCAAGATCTTTCAGATTCCTATTCTCTTCCTTCGTAACTACACCGAACATGACTCTCTGGAACATCCAAAGCATATACACCGCGCCCAGTACGACACCTGTTGTGGCCAGCGTGCCGTAGACAACGTTGCTCTTGAAGGCACCCAGAAGGATCAGGAATTCTCCTACGAACCCGTTCGTCCCGGGAAGGGCAATTGATGAAAGGGTGATGATCATGAAAAAGACGGCAAATATCGGCATCACCTTGGCGATACCGCCGAAGTCGGATATCATGCGCGTGTGTCTTCTCTCGTATATCATTCCTACGATAAGGAAGAGGCCGCCCGTCGAGATGCCATGGTTAAGCATCTGGTATATCCCGCCCTGAACCCCCTGCATATTGAACGCAAATATTCCGAGCATGACATACCCGAGGTGACTTACGCTCGAAAAGGCTATCAGTCTCTTGAGATCCGGCTGCATCATACTGACGATTGCACCGTAGATGATGCCGATCACGGCCAGCACGGACATGAGCGGCACCGCGTCGATCGCAGCCGCGGGAAAAAGCGGGATCGCGAACCTGATGAAACCGTACGTACCCATCTTCAGAAGCACTCCGGCAAGGATGACGCTACCGGCGGTAGGGGCTTCAGTATGAGCGTCGGGTAACCATGTATGCACCGGGAACATGGGGACCTTGATTGCAAAAGAGAGTGCAAACGCCCCGAACAGCCAGTACTGCTTAACGATGGGAATGCTAGCCTTGTAGAGTTCGAGGACGCTGAAAGTATAGATGCCCGTGGCGTTGTAATAGTAAAAGTACAGCGTCAGAATGGCCACAAGCATGAGGACGCTCCCCGCCATCGTAAAGAGGAAGAATTTTATGGCGGCGTAGATTCTCCTCGGACCACCCCACACACCGATAAGCAGGTACATCGGGATGAGCATCAGTTCCCAGAAGACATAGAAAAGCACGAGATCGAGGGCGCAGAGCGTACCGATCATCGCCGTCTCCAGGAAGAGGAACGTGATGTAGTATTCTTTGACCCTCTCCTCAATGGCCTTCCAGGAGCACAGCACGCATATTACCGTGAGGAAGGTCGTCAGCAGGACAAGGAGAAGACTGATGCCGTCTATGCCAAGAAGGTAGCTGATCCCCCATTCGGGAAACCAATCCGCCTTTTCGACAAATTGCATCGTCTTTGCCGCATCGTCGAATTTAAAGAAGAGAGGGATCGAGGCAGCAAGCTCCACCAGGGAAATGACAAGGGTAAAAACCTTGATGAAAAGGCTGTTCCTGCGATTCGCAAAAAGCAGGATCACTGCCCCGAGAAGCGGAAAATATATGAGAAAGCTGAGTATTGGGACCGACATAACCGTCATGCACACACCTTCACAAGATTCTCGAAATAAGATAGCCGATAACGATGATCGCGCCGAAAATTATCGCAAACGCATAGCCCTGTACAAGCCCGTTCTGCACGCGCCGTATGAGACTGCCGATACCATACAGGGCCGCCGCTATGCCATTGATGATTCCGTCGATGATCGTCTCATCGAAGAACTCCTTACATATCGCACCGATTTTGAACAGACCCCTTACAAATATGAACCCGTACAACTCATCCACAAAATACTTGTTATGCACCAGCGTGAAGAGCCCCTGGAACTTTTGAACGAATTTCTTCGGAAGCTCCGGGTTTTTCACGTAGAACAGCCATGCGATGAATATCCCGAGAAGGCCGATGATTATCGCCCCAATCATGAGCATCATCTCGGCTCCGGCCGCCCCTCCCGCCGCAGGTTCCGCTGACGACGCGAACGCGGTACTGACGATGCCGAACCCGTCCGCATGCGTCGTCGCGGCCGGTGCATGATGCCCGAAAACAGGCTCAAGCCATTTCTCTATATGGTTCGACCCGCCGAGCAGGTGGGGTACGCCCACATAGCCGCCCACAATGCTGAGGACCGCCAGGATCATCAGCGGAATCGTCATGACCTTCGGTGACTCATGAATATGATGTTTAACCTCTTCCGACGCCCGGCATTCCCCGTGAAAGGTATTGAAGAACATCCTGAACATGTAAAACGCTGTCATGCCCGCCGTGATCGCTCCCAGCAGCCAGAACCAGAAACTGTGATGTCTGCTGAACGCCATCCAGAGTATCTCATCTTTGCTGAAGAAGCCCGACAACCCCGGGATACCTGCAATCGCCAGACATGCGATGAAGGTAGTCCAGTAGGTGATGGGTATCTTCTTGCGGAGTCCGCCCATCTTCCTCATATCGAGTTCCCCGCTCATGGCGTGCATCACGCTGCCGGCGGCGAGAAAGAGCAGACCCTTGAAGAAGGCATGGGTCATGAGGTGGAAGACGCCGGCCGCATATGCGCCTGCGCCGACACCAACAAACATGTAGCCGAGTTGGCTCACTGTCGAGTACGCGAGAACCCTCTTGATGTCATACTGCGCACAGCCGATGGTCGCGGCGAAGAAGGCCGTAAGGAGGCCGACGACCGTTACGATGAGCAGTGTTGTCGGAGCAAGGACATAGAGGAAGTTCAGACGGGCGATCATATAAACGCCAGCTGTGACCATTGTTGCCGCGTGGATAAGAGAGCTGACCGGCGTCGGGCCTTCCATTGCGTCGGGAAGCCACACATAAAGAGGTATCTGTGCCGATTTTCCCGTCGCTCCTACGAAAAACAGAAGCGTTATCGCCGTCGCCAGACCGGGCCCGATGAGATGCACATTGGCCTGAAGCTCGGAGAATTTCAACGTCCAGACTCCCGCGGCTCCCAGGGTCCCCACCAACAGGAACACGCCCAGGAGAAAACCGAAATCTCCGATCCTGTTAACTATGAATGCCTTCTTCCCGGCATTTGCCGCGGAGTCCTTTTCATACCAGAACCCGATAAGCAGGTACGAACAAAGTCCCACTCCTTCCCACCCGACGAACATGAGCAGAACGTTGTCTCCTGTTACGAGGGTGAGCATCATGAATACGAAGAGGTTGAGGTACGTGAAATACCGCCTGAACCCGGGATCGTCGTGCATGTAACCGACCGAGTATATATGGATGAGAGATCCTACCCCTGAGACGATAAGACACATGATGATCGAAAGGGCATCAATCCTGAAACCAATCTGCGTCTTGAAATCGCCCGAGACGATCCAGTCGAAGACGGTCTTTTCGAAAACCCTGCTTTCAGGCGGAAGCTGCAGGAACTGTACGAAAATAGTTGCCGACACCGCGAAAGACGCTATTACAGAAAGGCATGCAACCCAGGCGGTAAGGGTCTTCGGGAAACGAACCCCGAGAAGGCCGTTTATAAGAAACCCGATTGCGGGAAACGCCGGTATAAGCCAGATAAGGTCAGCCATTTGAAACCCCTTCTTTAGCCCTTAAGCAGATTAAATTCGTCAACATGTACTGTGCCCTTCAGCCTGAATATGAGCACGAATATGCCGAGCCCCACCGCCGCCTCCGCCGCCGCGACGGCCATAATAAAGATAACGAAGATGGTCCCATCCAGGGAATTCAGAAAATTTCCCGAGGTGATGAAGCTCAGGTTAACCGCGTTCAGCATGAGTTCGATACACATGAAGATTACGATCGCATTCCGCCGTGTGATGACACCCACCGCACCCACGGTGAAAAGCACCGCTGACAGCAGGTAATAGAGGCTTTGCGGTATCTCGGGCAACATTTCCATCTCCTAGTCCTTTCTTTTCCTGGCAAGCAGCACGGCCCCGACGATACCCACCAGAAGAAGTATCGAGGCGACCTCAAATGCAAAAACGTACTTGCCGTAAAGGAGGCCTCCCACCGCTCTGGTGTTGCCGAGTTCGGCGAGCTTCTGAGCGCTGTAAATGCCGTGTTGTCCTACGCTGCTGTATGTAAACACCCCCGCCAGAATCTGCAGAAAGAGCATTATGGTAATGATCCCTCCCATGAGCTTTGCGAAGGAACGGCTCGACGTCCACTGCGCGCCCCATTCGAGATGGATCAGCATGATCACGAAAAGTACCAGCATCATGATCGCCCCGGCATATACCATGACCTGGGCGACTGCGATAAAGGTCGCGTTGAGCAGTACGTAAAGGATCGCGACGGAAAAGAAGGTCACGATCAGCCAGAGGGCGCTGTGGATGGGGTTTTTCCTTGTCACCATCATGAGCGACGAGCCCGTCGCCACAAGGGCCGCCACAACAAAGATAAACCATTTAAATCCGATACCGATGCCGATCATTTTTTATCCTCATACATGGCCAGGAGTTTCTTCATATCCAGCACAAAATCTTCCTTCCGGTAATGTGCCTGCTCGTAATCTTCCCCGAGATTGATGGCATTAACGGGGCAGGCATCCTGACAAAAACCGCAGTAGATACAGCGCCACGGATCGATCTCATACTTCAGCGGATAGCGCTTGCCGTCAAATTTCTCGCCTATCTCCAGTGTAATGCACTGGTTGGGACAGACTTTAACGCAGAGACCGCAGGCCACGCACGCCGTTTCACCGGCCTCGTTCTTCTTGAAGTAATGAATGCCCCGCCATCTTTCGGGAACCTTATGTTTCTTCTCCGGGTATTGATAGGTAATGGGTTTCGTGAAAATTCTTGAAAACGTCAGCCGAAGACCCTTGAGGAGCGGCAGGATCACCTTCATTACAGCACCCCCAGTGCCACGAGGGCAGCGGTGACGACAACGTTAAGAAGGGTTAGAGGCAGGAGCACCTTCCATCCGAACTGCATTATATGATCGTATCTCAACCGCGGATATGTTCCCCTCTCCCAGATAAAGAAGAAGATGACCGCAAACACCTTTATCAGGAACCAAACCGGCCCGGGCAGCCATGGGCCCATCCAGCCGCCAAGGAACAGGGTGGTTACAATCGACGCGACGGTGAACATGTGTGCATATTCTGCAATCATGAAGGTTGCAAACTTCATGCTGCTGTACTCGATATTGAAACCGCATGCCAGCTCACTTTCCGATTCGGGCATGTCGAAGGGTGTCCTGTTAATCTCCGCAAGTCCTGCCACGAGATAGAAGATGAAACCGAAGGGATACTTTACTATAAACCACATTCCCTCCTGGGCCGCCACGATCTCGCCGAGGTTAAGGGACCCCGCAAGAATGATGGTTCCTATAACCGCAAGGCCCAGGGCCACCTCGTAGCTTATCATCTGCGCGGCTGCACGCAGTGCTCCGAGCACGCCGTATTTGTTTCCCGATGCCCATCCGCCGAGAACAACGCCGTATTCGCCCAAAGTCGCCATCGCAAGGAGATAAAGTAGTCCCGTATCGATGTTGGCGATGACGAGGTTGATCTCTCTGCCGAGGAGGGTAATCGTCCCTCCGAAAGGGATCACGGCAAACATGGAGAGCGCCGCGAAGAGGCTTATGCCCGGTGCTAATACATAGATCGTCTTATCGGCCTCGTCGGGAATGATGTCTTCCTTGAAAAACGACTTGACGCCATCCGCGAGGGGCTGGAGAAGGCCGAAAGGTCCGACCCTGTTGGGTCCGGGCCTCACCTGCAGACGTCCGAGCAGTTTTCGTTCCAGCAGCGTGGTATACGCTACAAACCCCATCAGAACGAGCACCACGACAATGTTTTTAACGACCATTTCAATTAAAGTATAGACCGCTTCCATGCCTTAACCTTTTTTTACCGTTACTGCGATATGCTTTCCATATCCGTCGGTCAGCTTCAATATGTCCTTCCTGCTCCGCGCCATTCTGAATTCGAGTACACCCCTGCCGAGACCTTCCTTGATCGTGGCAGGCTGCTGCACTGTCCCATGATCCGATTCAATGATGAGCTGGCCGCCGTCGGACACGCCCAGCGCCGCCGCATCTTCAGGGGAGATGAAAAGC
>DNYO01000008.1 GCA_003506795.1 Deltaproteobacteria bacterium | reverse complement strand
AGGGATCTCCTTCTCATCACCGAAATCCACACTGATACCGACCTTTTTCGCCTCGATAAGGGGGGCCATTTCCGTGATAACGCGGCGAACCAGAGAAGGGAAATTCTCCTGATTCAGGGTAAAAGGCATCATCCCCGCTTCCATTTTTGAAAGTTCCAGGAGTGAATTCACGAGATCGATAAGCCTGTTCGTCTCTTCAGACAATATGGTGAACAGCCTTTTCTGTTTCTCCGGTACAGGTCCTCCCGCGCGGTCCCGAAGAAGGCTGATGCCCTGCTTTATAGATGCAAGAGGCGTTCTGAGTTCGTGGGACATCGTGGCGAAGAAGCCGGATTTCATTGTGTCCACCTCTTTGAGCTTCTCGCACATCCTGTTGAGCGCCCCCGCCAGTTCCGAGACTTCCCGGGGGGAGGCGATGCTGAGGTTCCCCTCAAAGACGCCCCTCGAGATCTCTTTTGTTTTTTCCATCAGGACTTTCAACGGTTTGGTTATGCCTCTCGTACTGATGAATGAGCCCAGAATTACGAGAAGGATCGCTGCCGTGAATAGCAGGACCGACATTCGCTGCGCCTGAGCTGCGGTCTCGCGTATCCTGTTCATCCGGTCCTGGATATCCTGGAGATAGGAATTCTCCAATGTCTTCAATCTTTCCAGGACCTGTTCCACCGCTTTATCGGTCCTGCCCCCGTATTCACTTTTCGAATAGGGCTCTTTCGTCCTGACAAGCTCTATTTCCTCGTTCACCAGGGACGTGTATTCCCCATAGGTTGACGCCACCCCGTCAAGGAGATCCTTTCTCTCATGAAGCCCGGCGATGGACGATACCTGTGCCAGATATTTCTCAAATTCCTTCTGCCCCGAAATTGTCTGATCGAGAAAAATGGGGTCGCCCGTAATGACAAATTTCTTCGCCGCTCCCACCTGGGAGAGAAGGGAATCGACAAGCTTCTGCTTGAGATCGACGACCCGCTGATCCCTGTTGAAGATCAGCGTGACCTCGACATTCAACCGGTGGAGCGTGAAAACCGAATAGGCGTTAATCGCTCCCAGGACCAGAATGATGGCGATATAACCTAAAAAAAGCCTTGAAAAGATATTCAACCGCATCGGGCACCATTAGTTTCTATCCCGCCGCGACCCTGCGACGGGATATTTACGTTATCGATCGTTGGTAGTGTCGGAGTTTCATTGGACAGCCATGAGGGGGAGGTGTGAAGGAAAAAACCTTCGCACGGCAACCTGGTATGGAGGAAAAACCCTGCATTTGAATCCGCACAAACAAACCGCCTGGACTTCATATTACCTTTAACTCCGATAGTATAGCACATTTCATTTCCGGCGGCACGCCAATTGCTTTACGAAAGGCACACGAAAAAACCAGTTTCGGTTTTGTTACAAATCATTTGTTGGGAGGTTTGAATGTATCACCAAAGCAACTGGAGCAGAGGCACCTCATTCTTACTGGTTTTTGTCGCGGTTTTCTCTCTCATCCTCGGAGCATCGATGGGGAGCGCCGAGGCAGCCAGCGCATCACTTGCCTGGAACGCGACAACGGGCGTATCGGGATACAGGATCCACTACGGGACATCAAGCGGTAATTACACCGCGAGTTCCACTGTGGGGAATACGACAAACTGCACCGTTCCGAACCTTAACGACGGGACCAGGTATTACTTTGCCGTGACAGCCTACGATTCATCCGGAAAGGAGAGCGATTACTCGAACGAAGTGAGCTATGGCGGCAGCAGTTCATGCACCTACAGTATCTCGCCTTCGAGCGCATCCTTTGCAAGCACCGGCGGAACGGGATCAATTTCGGTCACAGCCACAAGCGGTTGCTCCTGGAGCGCATCGACGGGAGTCTCCTGGGCCACGATCTCATCGGGTTCGACAGGCACCGGCAGCGGCACCGTGAAATACTCGGTGGCAGCCAATACGGGCGCGGCGAGAACCGCGGCCTTCACGGTCGCCGGCAGGACCTTCTCCATCACCCAGAGCGGCGCCTCAACATCGGGCAGCGGGTACACCCTGACGATAACCAAATCCGGAACAGGATCGGGAACGGTCACCACAAGTCCTACGGGGACGGTCTTCCCCTCGGGAACCCGTGTGACCCTGACGGCAACACCCGATGCAAACTCGGTCTTCTCGGGATGGTCTGGAGACTGTTCCTTCAGCACAACCTCGACATGCACGGGTACAATGAGCAGGAACATCAGCGTGGGGGCCATCTTCACCGCAAAGACAACGACGTCATCCTACACAATCTCCGCATCGGCGGGGACGGGTGGTTACATTTCACCTTCGGGCAGCGTGAGCGTCTCATCCGGGTCGAGCAGGTCTTTCACAATTACACCGGCTTCAGGATACACCATCAGCGGCGTCACCGTCGACGGTCAGTCGGTAGGAGCCGTGAGCTCCTATACCTTTTCCAATGTGAGAGCGAACCACACGATAGCTGCCACATTCCGGTCCAGCGCTACGAGCAGCACCACCTACACACTCACGATAACGAAGGCGGGAACGGGATCGGGAACGGTCACGGCCAACCCGTCGGGAACCGTATTCCCCTCGGGAACCCGCGTGACCCTGACGGCAACACCCAGTTCGAATTCCAGGTTTGCCGGATGGTCGGGCGGCTGCTCGGGAACACAGACCACCTGCACCGGGACGATGTCGAGGAACGTCAGCGTAACGGCGACCTTCACGGCACGGTACTAGCGGTCGAATTGATGTAAGGACGAAAGTATGAACATGAGCTATTATAATAATAACGGTACTCTCAAAGAAAACCCGTTCCCGGAAAATCAGCGGACCGGCCGGAACATCCGTTACAGAAAGGCCAGTCAAGGAGGTAAAGGAGTGAAACAGATTATATCAGGAATGGCAGTATTATTGCTGCTCGTCATATGCACTGCTACAGGTCACGCAACTGTGATCTGGCAGGAAAGCTTCGATGGATATACACGCGATTACAATTGCGACCTGGCGGACTGTTCGGTCAACCCGGGGCTGCCCTCGGGGTATTCCGGCTTCAGCGCCAACAGATTGTGCAAGAACTACGGTCAATCCAATTCCCAGGTTGTAGCGGCCGCGGAGAGATCGAATCCCGGCCAGACGAACAAACGCGGTTACCGGATCAATCTGGAGGAACAGTGCTGGCCCACAGGGGAAAACACTCTGAGGAAAAACCTCGGCAAGGATTACAGCCTCATCTATCTGCGCTGGTACCAGAGAGACTCGACAAAATCTTTCAGCAATTTTCAGAAGCTGTTCCGGCTGAAGAAGGCCGACGGCAATCAGATCCTCATCCCCGAATTTCAGGTCAGCGGCAGCGGTGTCCAGATGAACCTCTGGGATGCCCAGAGCAACGCCAATCACTTCTTTACCGGGTACAGCCTGTCACAGTATACCCCGGGTACATGGGTCTGCTATGAGATAAAGATCGACCTCGTCAACAAGCAGGCGCAGTTCTGGGTCGACGGTGTTTCCAAGGGAACGCTGAACGCCACATGGTGGGCATCGGGCTGGACCATCCGGACTGTCGAGATCGGCGGCAACCAGTACGGGCATTCATGGACACAGCCCAAGGAAGAAACACGGGACTACGATGACATAGTCGTGTCCACCTCATATATCGGGCCTTCGGGTACCCCTCCTGCGGCTACAATCCCCGCACCGACAAATCTCAGGGTGGTAAGTCCTTGATAAACACCCTGTAGCTCCGAAACAACCGGGGCCGCATCCCGTTGACTCGCTCCGGGAGGCGGCCCCGGTTGTTTATTGATATTCTCCAGACAGAAACAATCATTTCTTCACTTTGATGAGCAGACCATGCGCAAACAATCTGCAGATGCGCCTGCTGCGGTTTTTGAACATCAGTTTCCCCAATGCAACGGAAAGTCGGGGCAGAAGGATATCCACGAAAGGAATCCTGAAATCATAATGTTCGACGCACAGGACCTCGAGTCCGCTTCGGGCGATGTCCCGAAGGAATTCTTTGCTCGAAGAAAAGTTGAACGAGAAATCGAGGCCGTCATAGTTCTTTCCCGCCGTTTTGGCCTTCAGGCGGCGATAAAGGGGAATAAGCGTGCGGTAGAGTGCCGGCCACCTGATATTGTTGATCTGGATAACGGAGACACCTCCCGGCTTGAGAACCCTGCGTATCTCCGAGAGCACCCCCCCGTGGTCTTTCACGTAGCACATGAGACCGATGGAAAGCACCATGTCCATACGATTACCTGAAAAGCAGATTTTCGAGGCGTCGCTGACGACAAAATGAGGTACCGACGCTCCCTCGCCGCCCGCGGTTTCTCTCGCTTTTCGCAACATCTCCATCGAGAGATCGGCGCTGTAGACCTGATGTCCGTTGTGAACCAGGTCCCGTGTGAGAATCCCCGGTCCGCACCCGACATCGAGAACGCGTCCCGGCTCAATGACTGCCAGCGAAAGGACTACCTGCCTTCGCGTCACGTAAGCAAGCCCTTCGCAGGTATCCGAGCGATACCGCTCGGCCCTGTATCTCGATGCATCGGCATTATGAAAATCTTTCACCTTTTGCAGGTGGTCAACGGCTCGGACCGTCTCTTCTGCCACACTCACCTCCTGAGCTGCGCATTTCATATCCGTGTCGACCTTCCCCATTGTCCCGCCCTCCTTCCGGATATCCCCAGGACATCGATGCACGCCTTCCAGAGAAGAAAAAAAGGCGCGAAACCAAGGGCAAAGAGGAACGTGAATACCGGCATTCTTGTCAGGAACATCCCGCTGACGAAATAGGCCACCTCGAGCGCGACAAGGACGATGAGCCAGGACACGACAAGGGGTACAGGATGGAAATAGTTAACCACGATGGCCGCGGCCAGCGCGGCGGCCGTCATGTTTACCATGAGAGACAGGTTGGGCAGTATCAGCGGGAAAGAGGCGTCGATCATCCTGAAATTCCGGTCCTTAAGACCCTTTTTTATCAACGTGAAACCGTACCTCTTCGCCACCTGGAACCGCCCCGAAGACCAGCGCAGTCTCTGCTTCGAGGCCTGCCTCAAGTCCCTGGATTCCTGGTGGTACAACCGCGAATTTGCGGCGAACCCTACAGGTACGTCGCAGCTCGCAAGTCTCGCATAGTATTCGTAGTCTTCGGCAATGGTCCCTGTTGCCCACGGGTGGTCCCCGAGCAGCCCCGTCGTGAAGCACATGCCGTTCCCCATAAGGTACGAGGAAAGACCTATCTTGTACTTCGCATGGTGATACAGCTCGTTGTTGATCGTTCTCGACAGGTGGATGACCTTCGTAAAGGCCGTTTCGTCGGAATTTGCAAGACAGTTGTTGCACTGAACGGCCTTGAAACCGGCGTCCATGACCTCATCGAGGCCGCGGAAGAACTTAGGATCGATGAGGTTGTCCGCATCGGCGATGACAACGGCATCGAAGGCGCCAAGGTCGACCTCCTTCATGGCCCAGGCGATTGCGAACCCCTTGCCTTTTTTCGATTCGTCCACCCTCGTGAGGACCCCGACGCTATAGGACCCCGCAATCTCGGCGGTCCTGTCCGTGCAATTGTCGGCGATGACACGGACATCAAATCTCTCAGGGGGATAGTCCACCGACTTCAAGCTTGTAAGAATCCGCCCTATCATGATCTCCTCGTTGTGGGCCGGTATGAAAAGAAGATACCGGCGCATCCGGGGCGCATCAACCCGCGCCCTGTCCGCAGTCACGAAATACGCGACAGCCAGGAAAACATGATACAAAACGGCAAAGGTGAGATACAGAAGCGGGAGAACCCACAACAGCAGCATAAAAAACTTCAATAAGCCAACCTCCCCTAAAAAAACTGTTCCACGTTCCCGGTCAAAAACCGACTTCACTCCAGGCGATCCTATCACCCATCACCCATTACCCATTACCTATCCCCATTACCCATCATCTCCCATGCTCCTTGAACCACGCAAAGGTTCGTGACAGTCCTTCGTCGATGGATACTCTGGGTTCCCACCGGAGCCGTTCCTTGATCCTTGTGTTGCTGAAACCGACGTCAGCGCTGGATGAACTCAGGCGGTACCGGGTCAGGACGGGGTTCCTGTGCATCATTTTGAAGGCAATCTCCTGGAACCGGACCGCCGAGGCTACGAACCAGTAGGGAAGGGACACTGAATGGGAGCGGGGGAAGAGTTCTCCCGCCAACTTCCTCACATATCCCTTTTTTGTCGCTCCTTCGTCGTCGATCACATTGAATGTCTGGCCGGCGGACCTTTCATCTTCAATGCACAGGATGATGGCGTCTATAAGATTGTCTATGTAGACGAGGGGCAGTCTCATTCTTCCTTTGCCCAGTATCATGAACACCTTGTTGAACAGCGAGACGCCGATAAGGGGGGTGAATACGGGGCCTCTCGGCCCGTAGATCGTGGCGGGCCTCAATATGACCGCCGGAACCCTGCCGTTCAAGGTGCCGTTCGGCGACATCAATCCCCTCGCCGTCTTTTCCGCTTCCAGTTTCGAGGAGGTGTAGAATCCCCTGGCTCCGGGGTTCTCTTCGAGTGCGCTTTCCTCCGTTATCACCGCGCCTTTTTTGAGACCGCTCATCTGGTAGACGCTCATGGAACTGATATAGATCACACGTCTGACCTTCAGCTGGCGGGACAGCCTCATGACCCTTTCCGTCCCCCTGACCGTCGTTTCGTCAAAGGTATCCCAGTCACCCTCCTGGGCCGCGGCGGCATGGACCACGTAATCCATTCCATCGATGGCCTCCGCCACTGCCAGTTCATCCCGTAGGTCTCCATAATGCACATCGACGCCGAGTGCCCTGAAGGGCTCGATGTCCGTCAGTTTCCTTACGAGAACGCGAACAAAATACCCTTTTTCGACGAGGGTCTCCGTCAACCTTCTGCCAAGAAATCCCCCGGCTCCCGTTACGAGCACCCTTCCCTTTGCAGGGTCCAATGCCGCGGCAGCGGGCGCGGGAACGTTCGTGAAGACGGGATGAAGCTTGCCCGCATCCTTCCACACCCGGTCCATAACCCCAAGCACATCGAGAGCGCTTTCCGCCGAAACGGGCGGCTCTCCCGATTGAAGGATGGAATCATAGAATCCGTGGATAAGATTTCTCATCCCCGAGTATGGTTTCAGCTTCCCCGTGACGAACCTGTATACGTTGGAAAACGTCTGCGTGGTTAGCGCACGGGCCGTACCGAGGTTGGTGGCGATCTTTGTCACCGCGCCCGGCAGCCCGGTCAACCGGTTGGCGACCATGGTCATATTATTGAAGTCAACGGTGACGATCCCCTTTTTGTGGTAGATCTTCAGGAAGTGCTGGAACGGTCTCGCATTGAACGAGATAGTGAGCTTGCCGACGGCCCTTTCGCCATTCACCATGATATGGAGTTCGTCGGAGAGACCCTGGAAAAGTGCCCCGCAGGACCGGGCCATCGTTTCGATCCCGACGGGCCTCCCTGTGTACTCCAGCATCAGGTAGAGCGGGTGGGTCAGGAAATCATGGAAAAGACCCCCGGGCAGGGAATATATCCAGGAGATCTCGTTGGTGCTGCGATAGCCCATGATCTCGGGAATCCGGGGGTTGATGCCGTAATAGCTTTCGACATAGGTGATATCCTCGGGGGGCAGGTCCTTCAGGACCTCTTTCGCTTTAAGCATCCACGGGTCGAAGAGATGGTTGTGGTCCACGCAAAGCTGCACGCCCTTTTGAGCGGCGACATTGTAGAGTCTCGCGGCGCTTGTATGGTCCGTTGTCATCGGTTTTTCGACAAAGACGTGGTTGCCCAGGTTCATTGCCGCTTCCGCCAGGGCCGCGTGTGTCTGCGGGGGAGTGGTAATGTGCACGACGTCCGTGGCTTCCTTGCGAATCATCTCCTCGAGGTCGCTGTAACAATTCTTTATGCCGTATCTGTCGCTGACTTTTCTGAGTGCCTTCTCGTCCCTGTCGGCCACGGCACAGACGGTGGCCCCCGGATGCGCCTCAATGAAGGCATAGTGATAATGAAAAATAGTCCCGCAACCGACGATCCCTACTTTGAGCTTATCCATTTGACGCTTCCTCCCTTTTATTAAGCATGGACAAATAACACTTCTCTATTCTTTGTATCCACAACGAACGGTCGAAATCCCGGATGACCTTCCTTTGTGCGTTATATGATATCGTCATATACCTGTTGCCGTCGCGGACCAGCGCTTCGACGGCCCGGCAGAGCGATCCCGTATCCCCGGGCTCGACGAGCAGGCCGTCAACGCCATGGTCGATAACCTCGGGTATCCCGCCGACAGCCGTGGAAACAACGGGGATGCCGTGCTTCATCGCCTCGAGGACGGTCAGCGGAATGCCCTCCGTCGAGGAGGCTATGACCAGCATGTCCAGACATGAATAGACGTCTTCCATCCGGTCGATGAAACCGGTGAACTTCACTTTTCCATCCAGCCCCAGGCTCATGGTCAGGCCTTTGAGGCAATCCCGTTCGGGACCGTCGCCGACAACGACGAACCTGAGATGATCATATTTCCCCGAGAGCTCCCGGGCAACCTCAAGAAACCCGGGGATGTTCTTTTCAGGGCTCAGCCTTCCTACTATGCCTATCAGGAACTCGCCGTCATACTTGCGGACCTCGGGCGAGGGTCCGGGGACGCCGCCGTGGTTGTCGCCCTCCCCGGTTACGGCGTTGCGGATGGTCGTCATCCTCTCCTGCCGGACACCGCTTGCGCTAAGGACACGGCAGATCTGATCGGACACCGGTAAGAGCCGGTCGAAGAAACGCAGGGCAAAACGGTCGCACTGCTCGTAGAGGCGCAGCCGCGCATCGATGGGAACAAATCCGTGGACCGTCGCGACTACGGGACACCTCGACAGCCTGGCCGCTATGAGCCCCACGATATCGGCGCGATAACCATGGGTATGGACAATGCCGACGCCCGCCGAGCGGATAAACCTGACGAGGCGGGGAATATTGTCGAGATCCAGGGTTCGCCTGAGCCAGAAAACGGTGTTCGGAATGCCTTTCTCCTCCATCCGCGTCACGAACTCGTTCTGGCGGAACCGGGCATTCACAAAGGAACCGACCACCAAATTAAAGCGTGACCTGTCGATGGCGTCGGCAAGATTGAGAACCACACGCTCGGCCCCTCCGAAGTGCGCCGGAGCGATAAGGTGGAGCACCGTGATTGCCTGTGTCTGAGATCCGGCTGTCATGACTTCACCGAGATGGTCAGGACGGGCCGGCCCTTTCGCCAGCCATCGACCTTTTTGATGGCTTTCGCCGGATTTCCGGCAACCAGTGTAAATGGTGCGACATCTTTCGTTACCACCGCCCCGGCGGCCACCACTGCCCCCTCCCCTACGGTCACCCCTTTCAGGATCATGGCCCGGCATCCGATCCAGACCCCGTTTCCGATGATGACCGGCCGGACGCCCTCGGCGCCATTGCTGGCGGAATGATAGTCGCGGTCCATTATGACACAGTCCCAGGCTATGATTACCCCCTGTCCGATCCGTACCAGCCTGCCCGCATGGATCTCGGTCCGATCACCGATGGAACAGTTCTTTCCTATCCTGATCCGTGCCTTCTCCCCGTGCGCCGGCCCCATGCAGGAAAGTTTGACACCGGGCCAGAAATCGGTAAGATCGCCGACCGAAATGGAACCATGCCGATTAAGGATCCTCAGTTTCCCCCGCACCGACACCAGCGCCGGCCGTTCGAATCTCATCGAGACCATGTATCCCCGTGCGAAGCGAAAACCGTCCGCCACGATCATACATGGAGATTTGCGTTTGAGTTTGCCAAGAAGACCGGAGAATCTCATCTATTCCCAGATACCTTCCAGTGAGTCATGGGACCTCGGGTGGAGCGTCCTCTGCTTGACGATCTTGGTGATGAAATCGAGGCCGAAGGTGAAAAAGGGCAACGGGTCCTTGAGACAGAAATCGTCGAATGCTACTCCCGGGCCGAAAAGTCTGCAGTATTCCCTGAGAAACCCCATCTTGTTCCCTGCACACCTGAGCGCCTCGGGCAGGGTCCTCAAGTCCCCCCACACCCATCTGGTCACAACCCCCTTTTTGAAGCCGTCAACACTTTCGACGTCACCGTCACGGGCCATCCTGTACACCAGGTAGGGAAAATCCACCCCGCTGGCGACACCCTGCACCAGGGAACCCCAGAACCGTGGATTGATGTCGATCAGGTAAGGGATGCCGGTTCCTTCCTCGACGATGAAATCGGCCTGGCAGATCCCGTGCCAGCCCAATCTTTCGAGCAGCCTCCTCAGGTGGGCAACCGCCGCCGCACTGTCGATGCTCACCCGCAGCGTCGCCTGGCCGCCGGTAAAGGGAACGTCCCTCAGTTGCTTGTAGACAACGTGCCCCTTCAACTGCCCGTGGTTGAACAACATGGCTACGCAGTGCACTGTCCCGGTGATCTTCTCCTGTACGGAAAACCTTTCCCACGGCCTGTCCATGTAAGTACCGCCGGATAGGAGGATCCTAAGTTCCCTCTCTGTCGCGATGTGGGCAATCCCCCAGGCGCCGCCGCCCTGGTGCGGTTTTATGAGCACGGGGAAACGCGGCCGCGAGGACTTAAGGCCCCCGTCCCTCAATTCCTCCACGGTGAAGGTCCGTGGTACAGGTATGCCAAGCGATCCGGCCAGCGGCATCCACCTGTCCTTGTTGTGCGCCGTGAGAACCTGGTCGTAGTCGGGAATGGTCATGGCGACGTGCGGCGAAACCACGTCCTTATATTTTGACAGGAGAAAGGTCTCTTCGAAGACGGGCATGAGGACCCGTGCCTTCAGGCGGTGCACGTTCTCTATGATGCAGTCGATAAAGCCATCCTGGTCCTTGAAAGGCGAGGGATAGATGAAATGACCCCTGGAGAAACGGGATGTGAAGCACATGGAGCGGGGCACGAAGTCGGCGGTGTAGACATCGATCCCCTTCTCGCCGAGGCTCCTGACGATGGCATAGGCTATCCTGTTCTTTGCGTTGGTTACGATCACGCTCATGGCTTTAGCGGCTGCAGAATCTCCTTCTCAATAAATTGTCCGCGTGCTCCCTCCACTGTTCGAAGAACGGCCTGGGGTCCTTCAGATCGAATATGGCAAAGGACTTTCTGCCCAGGTACGGCCTTAAGTAATCCCAGAGGGAGAGGGACTCCATTTTGTGGTTGAGAACGGTGTGGAGAACATCCTTGTAT
>DNYO01000225.1 GCA_003506795.1 Deltaproteobacteria bacterium | reverse complement strand
TGTCGCGGTGAAGGTCTCTCCCGAAGGGAGCTCAAGAGTGACATCGACAACCCAGTACTCTTCCCTGACGAAAGCCTCGATCTCGGCTTCCCGGTCGCAGACGAGGCGCAGCGCCACGGATTGCACCCTGCCCGCTGAGAGTCCATAACTTACCCTTTCCCACAGAAGGGGGCTGATCTTGTATCCGACGAGGCGGTCGAGAATCCGTCGTGCCTTCTGGGCGTTGTATTTCGCTGTGTCGAGCTTGATGGGCGACCTCATGGCATCGAGGACCCCCTTTTTGGTTATCTCGTGGAAGAGGACGCGTTCAATGCGGTCGTCTTTTCCTATGACCTCTGCCACGTGAAAGGCAATGGCTTCTCCTTCGCGGTCAGGGTCGGACCCGATCAGGATTCTTTCCGCGTCTTTCCCTGCCTTTTTTATCTCATCCACCACCTTGGATTTGCCCTTCAGGATGTGAAAATGGGGATTGAATCCCTCTTCGACATCGACGCCAAGGGTGCTTTTCGGAAGGTCTTTTATATGGCCATATGTTGCCTTGATGACGAAATCCTTGCCCAGGTATTTTGATAACGTCTTCATCTTCGTCGGCGACTCGACTACGAGCAGTGACTTTCCCATCCATTTCTCCTTTATTCAGAAACCGGCCTCTTAAAGCCAGGGGTTTGTGAAACTTATCTTCGTATGAAGTAGCCTCCCGATATTTCCGCCACCACATTTTTCATGGTCAGCCGGGTGAGGGCAGCCATTACTGTCTTTGTATCCATACCGCTTCTTTCTATTACCTCATCTGCATGTACTTTTTCAAATCCTATGAGAGAATAAACCTTGTTTTCACCGCTGTCCAATTCAATGGGCGTTTGCGCAGGCAGGCGTGCATCGGTAAAGCAGGTGGTCAGGATGTCCTCCACCGAGTCGATCAGCTTCGCTCCTTCCTTGATGAGCCTGTTTGAGCCGGCGTGCTCAGCCCTCAAGACGCTGCCGGGAACGGCCATGACCTCCCTGCCGTATTCGAGGGCCAGCCGGGAAGTTATGAGTGAGCCGCTCCTGGCGGTTGCTTCCACCACGAGGACTCCTCGTGCCAGCCCTGCTATGATCCGGTTCCGTTCGGGGAAATGATAGGGCAGGGGCTGCTCGCCGGGGAGGTATTCTGTAAGGAGAACGCCCTGTTCCGCGATCTTTTCGAAAAGGATCTCGTTTTCGGGGGGATAACAGACGTCTATTCCACATCCCAGGACGGCCGCCGTTTTCCCCTCCCCTTCGAGTGCGCGTGTGTGGGCCGCGGTGTCGATGCCGCGGGCAAGGCCGCTGACGATGGTGATCCCGGCAAAGGACAGCGTCCCCGCTATCTTCCCGGCGAGATTCCTGCCCTCCGGGGATGCCTTGCGGGACCCCACGACGGCGAGGGCCATGGTGCCGGATTGCAGCGGGCCCCGTGCATAGAGGACGATCGGGGCGTCGGGTATGTGCCGTAAGAGCTCCGGGTATTCACGGTCTTTTATTGTGATCACCCGGGCGCCCAGCTTCTCGAGGAGGCGCAAGTCCCTGTCGATCCCCCTCCAGTCGTCGAAGCGCGCCGCGATACCGGCGGGTGCCTGCCTGCCGCCCGTATCCGGATGAAGCAGCCGGTTTACATCAGGATATGCATCGCAGATCCGTCGTTTTGCCAGGCGGCTGAGGCCTTTGACCTGTGACAGGGCGATAAGAGCGCGTTTTTCATCCATCGAGACACTCTGATGTCATAGATGCGTATCCTGCCTTAAAGAGGTGATTTTGTCAAATCGACTGTGATCTCGTTTCAAGCTTATTTCGCGGTGTCTTTTCGGAGGAGCGAGTAGTAATACACCAAAGAGGCATAAAACTCGCGTGCCATGAGAGACCGCGAATGATCGTCGCGCCACCACGCGTCCGGCCGAAAATAAGAGACCTGTACGGGCTTGATCATGTAAAGGACGGCACTTTCCTGCCGGGATGAGTCATACATGTAGTGATACCGTCGCGAGACATAGCCGGGTACTATCACGATAACCTTTTTGAGGCCCGCCGCCCTGAGCTTTTCATTGAGCACCGTCGTACTTCTTTCCCTGTCATTTCCGGGATGAACGGGTTTGATTACCCCTTCCTTGATGCCTCGCTCCTTTGCCATGCGGGAAAGAAGATCGCCGATGTTTACTCCCAGCACTTTGTCGTCTTCAACATATACGGCCTTGCCATTACCGTCAAAATATTCCCTGAACGCCTGGACGTAAAGCTCCCCGTTTCGGTCCTCAGGAAATCTTGGGACAAAAATGGCGTCAGCCGGGACTATCTTGTCCTCGTACCGGAACTGTTTCGCCATGAATTTAAGGCTTACGGGGTGGAAGAGAACGCCGGCCAGTATCATTATTGTCACGAGGATACCCAGGAGGCATCCGCAGCCGGCCTTGCCCTTACTGCCCATAGCCCCGTCTCCTTTGTCTCGTTTTTGCGGCGACGATCGCGGTTTGGATGTCACTGATCGCTGCCCGCTGCCCTGGCGTACTCATAGAGGATTACCGACAGAACGATGAGCGGCGTTGTCTCGGTCCGGAATATATTCTCTCCCAGGGTACAGGCGACAAAGCCGTTTTCCTTCAGCCACTCGGCCTCGGTCTCTTCGATACCCCCTTCAGGCCCTATAACGATGCAGGTGGTGTCGCCCGTCTTCAAGCCAAAGACATCCTTAAGTGTGGTATGCCTTTCCTTTTCGTAGAACACCACGCGTTTTTCCGCGTCCCCGATCACGGGGCCGATGCCCCTGAGCGGTGTCGGCTCGGCTATCTCGGGAATCGTGAACCTTCCTGACTGACGCGAAGCCTCCACAGTGATCCTTCTCCACCGTTCGATCTTTTCTCCGCCGTGGTCATTGAACTTCACGACAGTTCTCTTGAATACGGTGGGCACGATCTTCTCAGCCCCGAGCTCCGTCGCTTTTTCTACAAGCCAGTCCATCCTGGGCCCCTTGATGGGGCTTACGCACAGGGTGACTTTGGGCCTTTTTTCCTGCGGTTTATGTACGACATCGACCACCTGAAGATAGAGTTCCTTCCCCTTGACGCTCTGGATGGTCGAACGGTAGAGGTATCCCTTTCCGTCGATGAGATCGATCCTGTCCCCGGGACGTTTTCTCAGAACCCCTATGATGTATTTGTGCATCGGTCCCGCCAGGAGAACCATGCCGTTCTTGATCTTCAATTTGTCGACAAAGACTCGTCTTACTTCCATGATGACTCGTTATTCTGATGTTATTTTATAATATTTCGCTTCATATAGCCGATGGTAGTCGCTCCAGCGTTCATCTGCCATGTTGTCTTTCATGTGTTCCCTGACGCCCATCACCTTGGAATCCAGATTGTCCAGATGATGCACGATGATTGCCTCCGGGAACATCGGTTTTTTAGGGGATCCCCATTCCTCCAGGCCGTGATGGCTGACTACGATGTGCGTGAGAATATCGGTGAGGTCCTGGGGGAATCCGTCAGTGCGTCGAATAAGATCCTCGAGGATCATCACGCCCAGTGTGATGTGGCCGAGGAGTCTCCCGCGGTCGGTAAATTTGAAGCCTCTCAGTATGTCCAGTTCGTGGACCTTTCCGATATCGTGCAGAATACAGCCGGTGACTATGATATCCCGGTCTCCTCCTATGAGAGAGGCGGCGGCCATGCCCAGCTTCGCCACTGAGAGCGAGTGTTCGAGCAGTCCGCCGACGTAAACGTGGTGCACGCTCGTGGAGGCCGGGTAGGAAAAGTACCTGTCCAGAAGCTGCCGGTCGCCGGTAAAGGTATTCAAAAGCTCTTTGAGATGAGGATTCTTTATTTCCTTGACGATTGCCGCATACTCTTCCTGGAGGAGGCCCCGTTCTTTATCGCCGCAGGGATAGAAATGGGCTATGTCGCAGACGGCGAGATCGGCATCCAGTTTCCTGATGTCGGTGATATGCAGCTGCAGCCGGTCCTGATACAGTCGGGCCTTCGACCTGACGGAGACTATGTCGCCTTTCTCAAAGAGGCCTTCCAGTTCGTCGACGCGTTCCCATATCCTGCCGTCAATCGACCCCGTCGCGTCTTTGAGCCCTACCATCATGTATTTGGTGTTGTTCTTGGCCGTGTAGGTGCCTTTTTTCGTAACCACAAAGAGATCGTTGACCTCATGCTGATTACCGGTGATGTCCCTGACAAAGGTGGTTTTGCTCAAATTTCACTCCCAAAATGATCGTAGCCCTGTTTCGGCGTTTTGATTTCCAGCCCGTTTCGAAAGACCCTGACGCCCCTTCCGGAGCTTACCGTGCCGATGATGGTGATCTTGCCGCCTCTTTGTATCATGCCCTCGACCCCGGGCAGCTTGTCCGGTGGAAAGGTAAAAAGCAGCTGATAGTCCTCACCGCCGGCAAAAGCAAGATCTTCAAGGCCGCTCTTTCGCAATGCGCCGGGCATAGGAACCTTCTCAAGGTGCACCGATGCCTGTTTTTTGCTTTCGTTCATCATCCTCGAAAGGTCCATGATGAGCCCGTCGCTTATGTCCATCATGACATCTGTTATATCATTTTTCACCAGTTCCTTCCACAGCTCATAGGGCGGCCTGGGACTCAGGAAGCGGTCGATGCAGCCTTTCATACCTTTCTTTGCCGCACCTTCTTTGAGCACTTTAAGGCCCAGGGCGGCCTCTCCCAGCTTTCCCGTGACTGCGATCAGGTCACCCGATCGCGCCTTGTCCCTGCCAAAATACTTGTCCGATGCCAGCTTCCCGACCACCGAAATGTCGATGAAGAAGTCCCTCGCAGTGGCCACGGTATCCCCGCCGAGAAGGGCAACGCCGAATTCCCGGGCAGCCCGGTTCATGCCGCGATATATCTTTACCATGTCCCGGGACGACAGTTTCGCCGGTATACCCGCGGTCACGAGGTAGTAGACGGGCTGCGCACCCATGGCAAGTACATCGGAGATATTGGAATAGAGGGCCTTCTTGCCTACGAAGTAGGGATCCATAAAGGAGAACTCGAAATGAACGTGCTCGGCCATCGCATCCTGCACGAAGACGTACTGACCGGCCGAAAGATCGGCGACCGCGCCGTCGTCCCCAATACCTCTGACGATACTATTACTTTTCCCGGCGAATTTTCGAACCAGCGTGATGAAATTATTTTCCGATATCTCCATAACAGGAAGAACATAATAACCCAGGGAGGAAGGGGGTTGCAAGTTTCAGCGACCTGTTGCCCAAATCTCCCTTCCAAAGGACTGTCTCACGCCCGCTTTGCCCTTCGGGCTCGCTGGAGGCAATAAAGAGAGGATTGGAGGAAGCCTTAAAAGAATTGCGTCCAGATCCCTGGAAAGACGGGATCAGGCCGCACTTTGCACGCCTTCGGCGGGAATTCTCACTATTGATGTTTGCGGGTGGTGGTCATCGTTGTGGGACAAGCTTGAGCGAGGTATCATGGTTCTTTACCCTCCCG
>DNYO01000074.1 GCA_003506795.1 Deltaproteobacteria bacterium | reverse complement strand
CGTCTTCTCAAATTCCCGGAAAGTTTTTTTGCTTTCTCCCCAGCCTCTCTTCAATGCCTCCAGCGAACCCCCGAGAGGGGGTGAAGCGGGCGTGAGACAGTCTTTTGCTGTTTTCTTTTCTTCTTAATTGAATTCGATTTTGTAGTAGATGACGGCGCTGCTTTGGTTGCCCATTGTGCTTTCTACGTCCAGGCGCCGGGTTAGGCTGTATCGGAGACCGAAGAGATTCTCGCCGGTGTAGATCGAGCGGCCGTAGCTGATGTAGAGTTCCGGTGAGAGGTATTTGCCGATCTTGACTATCGACTGGGAAAGATCTCCGCCTGTCGATTCGACATCGATGACGTCCAACCCCAGCTGTTTTTGGATGGTGGATGACTTGCCGGATGTAAGGAGCGCGCTGGCGGCTCGGGCTAGAAGGGCCGTGTCGGCCTGGCCGGAGGTGCCTCGTGGTCTGCCGAGAACGATGTAGCTCAGGATGTCCATATCCGGCATGGCGGGTTCAGAGTAAAGGTTGACGAGCGGTGATGCCGGTGTTCCCGTGACGAGGACGCCTGCGGATACATCGCTTACCGTGCGCAGGGCCAGAACGTCGAGAGTCGCCTGATTGACGGGGCCCCCGCCGAAGGCGATACGCCCCCTTCTGACATCGAGCTTGACGCCGTAGGCATCGAACTTGCCTCTTACTGTGGAAATGTTGCCGCTCGCCCGGATGTCTTTCGGGTCTTTCATAGTAACGGTGACTTTGCCCCTTAATCCCGTGTCGATGCCGTATGCCTTTACCAGCACCTTGTCGCCGATCTCAACCGTGATCGCAACGTCAATTGCGAAGGGGAGGACCTGCTTCGGTTCCTTCTTCCTGCCCTGGATTACGACATCGGGGCTTGGCTTGATGAGGTTTTCTTTCTTCTCTTCACGGACGAGGGCCTCGGGTATGAGAAGCGAGCCCCTGACCGAGATCTTCTGCGCGTCACCGGTCACTGTAAGCTGCGGGCTTATCGCTGCCTGGAGTTCGGGGAGATCCACAGCCTGGAAGCGGTCGCCTTTTATGGTTCCCTCAAGGGTCCTGATGCGGAGGTTCTCGTGTTGCACCATCCCGCTGCCCCCGATGTACCCTGACCCGGAGCGGGCAAGGAAGGAGGCTATATTTATTCGATCGTTGTTAAAAATTACCTCTGCACTTACATCTTTGAGACGGATGCCGGCAGGCGGCAGGTAGGCACTCGCCCCCTTCAGGGTGAGCCGGCCGTCAAGCCGGGGGTTTGCAAAGGTTCCTGCCGCTGCGAGGTCGAAGTCGATCTGCCCGCCGGTTTCCTGGGCAAGGCCCGGAAAGAGCGCGGCAAGCAGTCCCTTTTCCTGCATCGCGCCCCTGGCTGAGATCAGGGTGGGGCTCTTGCTGTCCAGTGTTAGGGGGAGCTTCGCGGCAACCGGGACCTGGAATGAGGCCTCAGCATGGCCGTATTGGCCCAGTGCCAGGTTTACGCTTCCTTTTAGTGACGTATCCTTCCATGTCCACTCGACGGCGGTCTGTCTGATAGGTGCCGTGATCTCGCCCTGGTCGCTCTGCCAGGAGAAGGAACCATCCGATATGCCTGTCTTCCCCGTGAGGTCGAACCGGTTGCCGGGCAGGAGGTTCCCCGCGATCTCTCCCGACAGTCGTCCCTTGAGATGCACGGCATCGGGGAGCATCGGCTGCAGCATGCCGATATCGAGGGTTTTCCAGGCCGCCTGAAAGGTCCCCTGATCCGGCAGGGAGAAGGCGGCTGGCCGCCTGGAAGAGATTTTGGTGTTCATTCGTCCCTTATCTCCGAGGTCGATGTCGCAGGACGCAAGGAGCCCCGAGCTGTCCCAGTTCACCTTGCCGTTCACGCTGCTGACATTCACCTTCATCGACCCCTGTGAGAATACGCCTGATGCATCGGCGTCGCCCGAGAGAGTCAGACGTTTGCCGCTGCGCCATTGCACACGGGACGTACCGGATGTACGGCCTTCAATCTTTGATTGTCCGATCAGCCGGTTCGCTCGCGCAAGGTTAACCTGCCGCCATTGTGCGGAGGCGAAGCCGACCATGGGTTCCGGCGTGATGTTGGCGCTTATGTCGACCCTTTCCCCGGCCGCACTCGTCAGGACAAATGGTGAAAGGGACATCCGTTTTTTTGAGATATGGACTGTTGACGGTCCCGCAAGGTCCCATCGGCCGAAAGGGGCCTGGCTTCCTGACACCTTCTGAATTGTCCCCTGCCAGGTCTCATCGGCATATTTCCCCTGCGCCAGGGCGTCTATCCTGTCCTTGTCGAAAGTAACGGCAAAAGCGATCCTGTGGTCGCCTGTCGTACCATCGACCTTGAGGCTGACCGCGTCTGCCCGGAAGGTGTCGTAGGATGCGTTCCGGGCGGCGGCATCAACGGCAACGGTGCCTTTGTACCCCTCCGGCATCTGCACAACAGCGTTGAAAGATGATACCCTGACCCGGTCATAGGAAATATTCTTTCCCCGTGCCGTGATGACGCCCGCCGGTTCGTTTTTTAGCCAGCGCGCCCATCCGTTCGCGAATAGGCTCCCCGTTGCGTCCGGCAGGAGCTTCGAGGCGTCGTCGATCCGTACTTCATAGGACAGGCGCTGCTGCACCGTGCCGCTGGCCGTGGCGGCAAATCCATTGCCTCGTGCGCTCAACGCGTTGATCTTTATGGTCTCATTGTGGAAGGAGGCGTCAAGATCAGCGGATATGGCCCGTTTCTGAAACCGGCTTTCCTTGAGGGCGGCCACAACGGAGCCTTCCATGGGCTGGTTTTCAGGTAACTGGAGCTCGCCTTTCGCTTCGAAATTCAGGTTTCCCTCGAGGCCCGGCTTGATCCTGGCGGGATTGAGGTTTTTTCCGGTAAAGCCGGCCGACAACGTCATGTCCCGTGCCCGCGATATACCGATGTGCCCCAGGACTGTGCCGCCGAGCAGCCTCGCCTCAAGATCCTTAAGTTCAATGAGTTCGCTTTCTCCGCGAAGGTTCCCTTTGAGTGCGATCTCCTTCCAGGATGTTCCGACGTTCTTGAGGTCGACCGTTCCTGTGAAGTCCTCCATGGTTCCGGCGACGGTGATGTTCCCCGAGAGGTCCGTAGCCGTTGGGACTTCGGGCGCAAGGTCAAGTCCGGTGAACTTTGCCGCGAAGGTGAACGCCGGTTTGTTCCCCGAAAGATCCAGCGTCCCGGCTGCCTCAACGCTCCCTTTTTCGGGTTTTTTCGTAAGCTTTGCCTCGCTCAGCCGGAGGGTGTGACGGGTGACGGCGAGTCTGCATTGAAGGCTGTAACGCTCCTGTTCTCCGGCGGCGGCCTTAACCACCAGGGGCCCGGCGATCTGTTCTTCACCTTTCGACGCCGGGAGCCTGGCGTCAAGGAGTATGGTATCGATATCGGCCGCGCTTTTTTGGAGAGTCATCGTGAGGCGTGCGCGCAGGGCGGGCCGTGAGAGGTTGATCATTACGGCACCCGCCGCGCTGCCGTATGCGGTTTTCGCGTTTACGCCGGTCAGGGAGAGTATACCCCGATCCCACAGGATAGTTGCTGAAATACCGTCAATGCTCACAGGTTCACCGCCGGACTTTATGTACTTCACGTTGCTGACACCGAGCTCATTGACCCAGCCTTCCAGCATGGTGAGCCATTTGGGGACGGTGGGCAGCAAGAGGTCGACAGGTTTGTCTTCGGGGGGTTTACTGTCCGTGACGGATACATTGTGGATGCGAAGCTTGATGATCGCCAGTTTTCCGGTGATGAGGTAAAGGGGCTGCCATGTGAGGTCCGCGGCATCGACGGCTACCTCGAGGTCCGTGAGGTGCAGCCTTAATCCTTCCACGTGGAGTGAATATCCTATCCGGCCGGTCACCTCTTTCATCTCAACAGTGCCGGGAAGAACGCGTGCTATCCCCTTGAGCAGGAAGGATGTGCCCGTGACGGTGTAGATGGACCACAGGAATGACGCCGTGAATGCAAGGAACAGGAACAATAGTGCATACAGGACGAAGCGGCGCTTTCTCATAGTCCGAACCCTATCGATATATGGATCCTGAAATCCGGGTCTTTCACTCCGATCTGACGGGCGATGTCGAGCTTTATCGGGCCGATGGGGCTGTAGTATCGCACGCCCATGCCGGCCCCCTGGGCCAGCCGCATATCCGAGAAGCTGTTGAAGGCGTTGCCCGTGTCATAGAACGCGGCAATACCCCAATCCTTGGCTATGGCGCGCTCCAGTTCTATACTGCCCTCCAGAAGGTTCTTGCCTCCAACCACATCTCCGTTCACGTCCTCCGGCCCCAGCGTCTTGTACCCGTATCCGCGGACACTTTGATCACCGCCGGCAAAGAAGCGAAGGGGGACGGGCAGGTCCGAATTCGGTTCGTTCTGCGTTGTCCAGCCTATTTTCCCCCGTGTGATGAGGGAGAGCCTTGCCGGAAGAGGTATGATGAGGCCGCCGTCGCCGGTAAACTGGATGAGCCCCGTATCGGAGCCAATCGCCTGATGGGTCCCTTTCAGCTCCGTCTTGTACCTGTAGCCCCGGGAAGGCCGTATCATGTTGTCGTAATAGATACCCGACAGGCGGACGCCGGGCAGAACGGAGAATGTGTTTGTCTTGTCGTCGCCGGCCTCGGAACGCTCCTTCAACATCTGGAGAAAGACGGAGCCTGTCATTACCTTGCCGAAGGTCCGTGCCCGTTCGAACTCCGCGGTCATCGATTCAGTGAATATGTCTCTCTGATCTTCGCGCTTCATGTTGAAACTGACCGACGAGAAGCTCCGCGTGTCCTTTGCGTGGGGCATGATATAGCGGGCCCCCACAACCTGAATGGGTTGACTGATGTCCATCTGGGATTCAAATCTGTGGCTTGTCCCAAAAAAATTCACATCCTCGTATTTTATTGTTCCCTTTATCCCGATGTCGGTTTCGTAGCCGATGCCCATCCTTAGCCGCTTTGGCTTGGAGGGCACGAGTTTTATGTGCACAGGCACCCGGTGATCCGCCGTCGCCTCGTCCTTGTCGGGGGTTATTATGACTCGTCTGAAGCGGTCGGCATTGACAAGATTTCGCTGCGTCAGGGCGACCTTTTGATGCGAGAAGACATCACCGGTCTTGAATTCAAGGTAGCGGCCGAAAAAGGATTGGGGGTACTGAGGTGCACCGGAAAAGTCGATCTCGCCGAAATAATACAGGGGCCCCGTTTGAAGGACGAGTTCGATCTCGGCCTTCAATTCCTCAGGGGTAACACGTATCTCGTGGGTGGAGAAATCGGCGTCGAGGTAGCCGAGCTCAACCGCCCTGGCCCGGAGATCGTTCTTTGCGCTCTCATAAACATTATGGCGCAGCGTCGCCCCCGTGCGCAGGGGAAAAGCGGCGGCAAGATCCAGGAGTTTCTCTTCCTTTTCGCCCGGACCCTTGATGCCAACGGTGACGCTCGTGACCCGTACGGGTTCCCCGGGCTCAATGAAGACATAAACCTCGTGAATGTCCCCCGTTGTAAGGCCTGATGATACAGTCACCTCGGGGTCATAAAACCCGAACGGTTCCAGGGCCTCCCTCGTCTTTTCGGGTATCTGTTCCTGAAAACGCTCCAGCCATCTTTCGTTGACCACCCCGTCCTTTACCAGGCCCTCGGGCAGTGTCAGGGCCACTTTGACGTTCTCCAGTTCAGCGCCCTCTATTCCTTCGATGTAAATCCGCACAGGCCCTTGAGCCCAAAGAATGACCGGCATGAACATCCCCACGAGCGCAACTGCGAGGAACAGGAGGTGAGCCCATCGGGATCTTCCACATTTAGCGCTTTTCGAAAGTTTCCCGGTGGGGACATTGTCCATCAGACCGCCCCGAAAGTCCATGTGGATCATGACAGTGTCTCCATCCAGAATCAACCGCTCCTTTCTTTGTCATTATAGAGCAGCTTTGCCATGTAAGTCACTCTCCAGTTTTGGAAACACGTTCTCCCAATGGGAGGAAGGGTAAGATGGGCGGCCTGATCCCTCAAGAAAAGAAGGATCAGGCCGTACTATATCGCCCTGAGGGGCGAAGGAAGGCTATCTATTCCCCATGTGTCATCCGTTTCGTTCAGTCTGCAGCAACATGAGGGACTCCATATATCCTATGAAATACACCCCACACCCGTCTGTCACTGAATGCATAATAATTTCGTAATCCCTTTGAATAGCCTCCGTGTCATCATATTGAATACAAGGATCCGGGTGCGCAAACTCTGTAATATTCCAAGTTGTTCCAAGCTCAGTCCAAGCATTTTCTATCTGTAAACCAAAATTACCTGTAAAATCGCCTTATCTGTAAATTGATTCTACATCTTGCTGGTGTCCTATTTTCTCAATATAATTGAGTAAATTTGTTAAAGATGGGGTGTCGATCAAATGTCCACTCATGTGAATCGGAATTGCCAATTTAACTCACGATCCACGCTTTACAACGTAACCGAATTCCACGAAGTCATGAACGTCCTGAACGAATCAGAAGAAAGATTCAAGATCCTCTTCGAGAGATCCATCGATCCCGCGTTTCTGCTCGATGGGGATACCTGCACATAT
>DNYO01000169.1 GCA_003506795.1 Deltaproteobacteria bacterium | reverse complement strand
CCCTACCTGAAAGATGCTCGAATGTACACGGACAGCACAATCACCCTTGTCCGGCATAGCGACGACATCAAGCAGTACATCGCCAATGCACTTGCACCCGCTCCCGCCGGTAAAATCACCAAAGTAATATATTCGGGCAATCTAAGGGAGGCAACCGTACGGGTTGATCCTCAGTTCTACGGATTGTTCGTCGGCAAAGGGGGCGTCAACGTCGCGACCGCGGCGAAACTGCTCGGTATAAAGATTTTCATAAAGAAGGCCGGCTAGCGCCGCTTCGAAACGGGGCAAAAAAGAAGGAGGAGAGATGGATAACAAAGCGTCCAGCGCCGAACTGGTTGCGCAATTAAGCGAAGCCGAACAAAAGAGGCAGGAACGGATCGCCAAGAAACTGAGGCAGATCCGGGACCCACGCAGCATGGTCATTGCTCCGAAAGTCAGGGACGTTCATTTCCTGGCCACCATGCTCTATACGTTCGATAAGGCGGTCAACAACATGCGCCTGAGCGTCGGGCTGAGAGTCCCCCTGACGTCCGTTATAACGAAACGGGACGACATCGCAGAGTTTACAAAAGACATTACCGAATACATGAGGGCCCTGGGTGCCGGCAGTTACGGGAACTACTATTATATGGGCGGGAACCAGTCGGTGGACCCCGAACAGAAGCAGTTCCTTGCAAAGCGGCACAACACGTATGTGTTCATCCCGAGCACGACGGAAGGCGAACACCTAGCCAACCTGATCATCAGCCTTGATTCCGCGTTTTGCGAGTTCAAGGTGAAGTTCCCCTTATCGGACCTGAACAAGATCAGCGAGGCCATGGACCACATGAAGGGCCTCGTAAAAAGGTGCCGTGACCTTGTCGCCGAGATCGCATCGCTGACGAACACTCGCTTCATCGAGCCAAAAGGCCTCGCCACGTATCTCGGAGAGGAAGCGACACAACGCGGCAACGGGAAGACCACCAAGAAGGAGCCGCAGTGACGAGGACGTTAGCATCTGCCTTTCTTGCCTTTTTTGCCGTGTTGGCCACAGCTTCATCATCCCATTCATCGAGCATTCAGCAAATGAACTACCAGTTTTCATATGAGGGCGTAGCCAGGCAGCTAGCGCCACAACCGGTACATACGGCCTGCGACAAATGTCCGCCGGTGACGGGCTTGACCCTGGCACAGCGACAATCAATACCGGTAGCCGTGAGGTTATCCGAAGACATCGTGCCGGCTGAGCCGCCGCCACGCATCGAGTCACGGGAGACCACGGTTCATTTCGCAAAGAACAGCCACGCGTTGAATGATCCTCAGAAGGCAAAGCTGACCGCATTCTCACAAACGGCACGGGAGATCCTTTCCAGGGGGAAAGGCGCCGTGGTGACTGTCAAGGGTTATACGTGTGATCTCGGGAGCAATAGAACCAACGACCGCCTCGCGCGGAAACGCGCGGAAACGGTCGGGAAGTTCATGACCAGCCAAGGTGTCCTGCCCGATTCGACGGCGGGGGAAGGCAAATGCTGTTATCTGACGCAAGATCCATCGCAGAGACACGCGAACCGCAGAGTCACGGTGTCAATCGCTGAAAATGGAGGCAAGAGGTGAAAGAGAACTTTCTGGTTATCGCCTGCGCCGCAATCGCCCTGATTCTCACGGCTGGCTTCTCTTACTGTCAGAACGACCATCGGCAGGTGAGGGAGCGGCTGGCCAAAACACATCCCACTTTTGCGGTTTCAGAGATACGGGAAACGCCAATTGCCGGGGTGTTCGAGCTTGAAGTCGGTCCAAACGTCCTGTACTACCACCCGGAGAAGAATCTCCTGATCTTCGGGGAGATATGGACGGGGGAAGGCAGAAGCCTTACGGCCGACCGCAGAACTGAAATCGCATCCAGAAAAGTCAGGAATGTCCCCCTCGACAAGGCCCTTAAGGTGGGCCGGGGTCCAAACAAGGTGATCGAGTTCACAGACCCTGATTGCGCGTACTGCCGAAAGCTCTCCACGTTCTTCAGGGGAAGGGAGGATGTAACGCGGTACGTCTTCTTCGTGCCGCTTGCGGCCCACAAAGGCGCGGATCAGAAGGTCCGGTTTATTCTGTGTTCGGACAATCCGGAGCGGTCATACGAAGAGGTGATGGAGGGCAAGTTTGACGGCAAGCCCATGGACACGTGCAACTCGGAGACGGTGTCGGACATCATGAAAACGCACAGGGACATTGGAACGAAGACCGGGATTCAGGGCACACCCATGCTCTGGGTCAACAACACTGCGGTGAGAGGCGCCAACATCCCGATCATAAAAGGCCTGTTGACAAAGAAATAACCAATAAAACAAGGAGCTTACGATGACAAGATTGTTTTTTGACGTGATTGCACTAAGGCGGGCACTGGTGGGGGTATCGTTCGCAGTACTTATGCTGGTTGTCAGCGCACCGAATGCCCATGCGGTGAACACCCCGGCCGCTGGCAGCTTCATGTATGATGCTTACGATATCGTGGTCAACAACCTTCTGAAAGGGCCGTTTGGCTACGTTGCCGCCATGTTTGTGTTCGTGACCGGCATCGCCATGTTTTTCCGGCAGTTGATCATCCCCGGCATCATCAGCATGGTCTGCACGGCCCTTATTATCAAGTCCGATACGATAATCACTTCTCTCGGTGCACTGATCCCGTAATGAAGGAGGAAAGGGCAGACCTGCAAAAGGAGCCCGCCCGTCTACGTCATGAAGAAATGGTTTCCGCAATACCTGGCACAGCCATTTATGGTACTCAGCCTGGAGCCTGACGAACAGATGCTCATCATAACAGGCCTGTTGATGGCGTTCACCATCGGCGGCTGGTATATGTGGGTCCTGCTCTTTATGGGCCCCTATGTCTACATCAGGGCAAAAAAGAAATATCCCAGGGGTTTCTTCAAACACATACTCTACTTCTTTGGGCTCACGAAGCTTGAAGGATACCCCAGCTATCACGAGAGGGATTTTGTCGAATGAGAATCAAGACTTATCTTGAAGAAAAGCTGAACCTGACGGTCGAGAACAGGCTTCTCAAATTTGCCATAACCGTACTCGGTATCGCTCTGATAGTCAATGTGTTTGTCACCTGGGGGCTGGTGGTGCGCACAAGAACGATCGTGGTGCCTCCAGTGGTGAACACCAGGTTCGAGCTCTCCGGCGCGAAGCTTTCCGATGAATATGTGAAAATGATGGTTAGGTACATCGTATCCATCGGCCTGAACTACACGCCGAGTTCCGCCCGCGCGAATTTTGAAGAACTCCTCGGCATTTATGATCCGTCCACATACGAAGAAAAGAAACGAGAATTCTACGAATTAGCCGAAATAGTCGAGACGACGAAAGTCACCAATATCTTCTTCATCCACAGGATGAGCATAGACGAAAACAAGAGACAGATTGAGATTCAGGGGATGAGGAAACAGCTTGCAAACGGACAGAAGATCAAGGAAGGTCAGGAAACATATCTGATCGAGTATTCCAACAACAACGGCAGGTTCGCCATAGTACACATAACGCAGAAACAGCAGTAAACAGGAGCTCTGAATGAATGTGCATATCCGGATGTTTCTCCCGGCAATATTCCTGGTGGCTTCACTTGTAACTACACCAGCCTACTCACAGACCTGCGGCCCTCAGGGATGCCCTCAGGGCAACCCGGCGGTCGAGGACCGACCCCAGCAACAGCCGGTCGTCGTTCAATCCTTTTACGGCAATCCTCCGGACTCTCGGCAACCGGGCCAACAGCCCCGGCAGGAAACAAAGCCGGCGCGGCAAAATCCCCCCATCCCCGGCAAGAACACCGCTGACACCAGTCCCATCCCGGTACAGTCAACGGGCGTGCAGCAGAAGGTCTCTCCGAAGAAAGCGCCCCTGGTTGAATTTACAGACGCCTCCGCGCCGCATCCGGCGGATGAGTTCGTTGCCAATCAGAGAATACTGCCCGAGGTGGCGTCTCAGGTACATTTGAGCAGTTCCGATATCAACAGGGTGGTCTGCCCCGTCGAAATCAAGGACGTGGTCTTCTCAAAGGAAAAGGGCATCACGGTGAAGCTTGCCGGCAATAACGCCTTCGTCAAATTCCTCGTAATGAAAAAGGATGGCAGGGATTTCTATTCGTCCACGCCCTCGGAGATCTTCATCGTTTGCGGAGAACAGATCTACAACATTATCGCCGTTCCAAAACGTGTCCCTTCGCAGACTATCCGGCTCTCTCCGGGAAAGGCCGATACGATAAGGAGGAACGCCTCGTTGTTTGGCGAGCTTCCTCTCGAAAAGAAGATTGTCACGATTATAAAAAGCATCTACAGAGACGACCTCCCGGACAGCTTCACCACCCGGAGAGTGAACAAGACATATGAGACTTTCCAGGACCTTAACCTCGTTCTGCACAGGATCTTCACTGTCGATGGCGAAGGCCTCCGGATCAAGGAGTTCATCGCAAGACTCTCTGACAATTCCATCTTTCCTGCCGTCTACCTCAAGGAGAAGGACTTTCTCAGCAAGGATCTCGCCCAGAAACCCGTGGCTGTCAGCATCGAAACGATGAACCTCAAGAAAGGAGAAATGTCGCGAATATTCGTGGTCGAAAGGACCGAAGGGGAACAGCTATGACCGTGAAAGAGAAGTCCCGGAAGATATGGGACACCCTTCGTCCTGATCAGAAGAAGAAGCTGGGGTATACGGCAGTCATCGTCTGTATCATCATATTCTCCCTCGCTCTCTACAAATCCAACCACAAGACGTCGGCTCCCCCTCAGGTGAAGGTCGAAAGGAAACGTGAGCTGGGCATCGATAAAAGCTCCGTCCTGGAAAAATCCCATTACAATGAAGCGCAGCAATCCGTGACCCGCCTGCAGAAGCAGGTGGACGAGATGAAGCAGAAGCTCGAGGAAAAGGGAAACGGCAAGGAACCGGGTGATCCTCCGACCCCG
>DNYO01000170.1 GCA_003506795.1 Deltaproteobacteria bacterium | reverse complement strand
CCTCCTTCATTACGGGATCAGTGCGCCGAGAGAAGTGATTATCGTATCGGACTTGATAATAAGGGCCGTGCAGACCATGCTGATGATGCCGGGGATGATCAACTGCCGGAAAAACATGGCGATGCCGGTCACGAACACAAACATGGCGGCAACGTAGCCAAACGGCCCTTTCAGAAGGTTGTTGACCACGATGTCGTAAGCATCATACATGAAGCTGCCAGCGGCCGGGGTGTTCACCGCATGGGCACCCGGTGCGCTAACAACCAGCATAAGTACTGCGAACGATACCCCCACCAGTGCCCGCCTTAGCGCGATTACGTCAAAAAACGATCTTTTCATGGTAAGCTCCTTGTTTTATTGGTTATTTCTTTGTCAACAGGCCTTTTATCATCGGGATGTTGGCGCCTCTCACCGCAGTGTTGTTGACCCAGAGCGTAGGTGTGGCCTGGATCCCGGTCTTCGTTCCAATGTCCCTGTGCGTTTTCATGATGTCCGACACCGTCTCCGAGTTGCACGTGTCCATGGGCTTGCCGTCAAACTTACCCTCCATCACCTCTTCGTACGATCGCTCCGGATTGTCCGAACACAGAATAAACCGGACCTTCTGATCCGCCCCTTTGTGGGCCGCAAGCGGCACGAAGAAGACGTACCGCGTTACATCCTCCCTTCCCCTGAAGAACGCGGAGAGTTTTCGGCAGTACGCGCAATCAGGGTCTGTGAACTCGATCACCTTGTTTGGACCCCGGCCAACCTTAAGAGCCTTGTCGAGGGGGACATTCCTGACTTTTCTGGATGCGATTTCAGTTCTGCGATCGGCCGTAAGGCTTTTACCTTCCCCCGTCCATATCTCCCCGAAGATCAGGAGATTCTTCTCCGGGTGGTAGTACAGGACGTTTGGACCGACTTCAAGCTCGAACACCCCGGCAATTGGTGTTTCCCGTATCTCTGAAACCGCAAAATTGGGATGTGTTTTGGCCAGCTGCTCCCTCACCTGCCGATGGTCGTTCTGACAGTAAGAGAAGCCAGCCGTGAGAATCAGGGCGATTGCGGCGCAGACGATAACCGAAAAGTTCTCTTTCACCTCTTGCCTCCATTTTCAGCGATTGACACCGTGACTCTGCGGTTCGCGTGCCTCTGCGATGGATCTTGCGTCAGATAACAGCATTTGCCTTCCCCCACCGTCGAATCGGGCAGGACACCCTGGCTGGTCATGAACTTCCCGACCGTTTCCGCGCGTTTCCGCGCGAGGCGGTCGTTGGTTCTATTGCTCCCGAGGTCACACGTATAACCCTTGACAGTTACCGTGGCGCCCTTCCCCCTGGAAAGGATCTCCCGTGCCGTTTGTGAGAATGCGGTTAGCTTTGCCTTCTCAGGATCATTCAACGCGTGGCTGCTCTTTGCGAAATGAACCGTGGCCTCCCGTGACTCGATGCGCGGCGGCGGCTCAGCCGGCACGATGTCTTCGGATAACCTCACGGCTACCGGTATTGATTGTCGCTGTGCCAGGGTCAAGCCCGTTGCCGGCGGACATTTGTCGCAGGCCGCATGCACCGGTTGCGGTGCTAGCTGCCTGGCCACGCCCTCATATGAAAACTGGTAGTTCATTTGTTGAATGCTCGATGAATGGGACGATGAAGCCGTGGCCAACATGGCAAACAAGGCAAGAAAGGTAGATGCCAACGTCCTCGTCACTGTGTCTCCTTCTTGGTGGTCTTCCCGTTGCCGCGTTGGGTCGCTTCCTCTCCGAGATACGTGGCGAGGCCTTTTGGCTCGATGAAGCGAGTGTTCGTCAGCGATGCGATATCGGCGACAAGGTCACGGCACCTTTTTACGAGGCCCTTCATGTGATCCATGGCCTCGCTGATCTTATTCAGGTCCGTTAAGGGGAACTTCACCTTGAACTCGCAAAACGCGGAATCAAGGCTGATGATCAGGTTGGCGAGGTGTTCGCCTTCCGTCGTGCTCGGGATGAACACATACGTGTTGTGTCGCTTTGCAAGGAACTGTTTCTGTTCGGGGTCCACCGACTGGTTCCCGCCCAGATAATAGTAGTTCCCGTAACTGCCGGCACCCAGGGCCCTCATGTACTCGGTGATGTCTTTTGTAAACTCTGCGATGTCGTCCCGTTTCGTTATAACGGACGCCAGGGGGACCCTCAGCCCGACGTTCAGGCGCATGTTGTTGACCGCCTTATCAAACGTATAGAGCATGGTGGCCAGGAAATGGACGTCCCTGACTTTCGGAGCAATGACCATGCTGCGGGGGTCCCGGATCTGCCTCAGTTTCTTGGCGATCCGTTCCTGCCTCTTTTGTTCGGCTTCGCTTGTTTGCGCAACCAGTTCGGCGCTGGACGCTTTGTTATCCATCTCTCCTCCTTCTTTTTTGCCCCGTTTCGAAGAGGCGCTAGTCAGCCTTCTTGATGAAAATCTTTATATCGAGCAGTTTCGCCGCGGTCGCGACGTTGACGCCCCCTTTGCCGACGAACAATCCGTAGTACTGAGGATCAACCCGTACGGTTGCCTCCCTTAGATTGCCCGAATATATTACTTTGGTGATTTTACCGGCGGGAGCGGGTGCAAGTGCATTGGCGATGTACTGCTTGATGTCGTCGCTATGCCGGACAAGGGTGATTGTGCTGTCCGTGTACATTCGAGCATCTTTCAGGTAGGGCATGGACTCCTTTACCGGATCTATGCCGTTCATGCTTTGAACGGATATTTTCACGAACCCGCCGTTCTCGACGGACGCCGCGCGCTTGACTTTCACCTTATCCTCACTTATCAGCGGCGCGAGGGCCAGTTCGAGAATCCTTCGATAGTACTGCGGCGACCGCTGGCTGAGAATCATCCTGCCCTCGTCAAACCTGAAAACGGCCGCGACGACGCTCTGCCCCAGCAGGGACTTCTTGTTGGCATATCTGTCTGGAAGGAGGGCAATGACCTCTGTGCCGGTCAATAGAACAGCGAAGGCGTCATAATGTGGAAGTCGTTTTACTATCGTTCCGGGTACCAGGTACCCGACCTTTAAAGTCGGAATCACGCAAAGCCCCCATGGGTGGACTGTCGCTTTCGCCTCTGTGTATTACTTCCAAAGAATGCATTTCGGGGTGATAACCGTTTCGGAAGTATTATCTTTTTGGGATCATGAATGAATCCGGAGGGGATATGGAATCTGTCAGATCGGCAACTGACGCGTTACGGGAGTTGAACCGCAACGGGCATCTCACGCCCAACGACGGCGTGACCCATATCGGCCGGGGGGTCAACATGGAAGACAGATCGAAGGACATCGACATAGTGATTCCTGATCCGGACCGTAGCGGTCATATAGGCTTTTTCGGCACCACCCGTGTCGGCAAGACGGGCCTACTGTCGGTCATCGTCGGCCAGGATATCAAGAAAGGTTACAATACCGTCATTATAGACCCCAAGGGCGACGTCGACCTCTTCAGCCGGATGATACAGTATGCCGCCGAGTCCGGCCGGCTCGATGACGTTATGCTCCTTACCCCGATTTACCCGGACCACTCCATCAAGATCGATCCCCTGTCTCACTATTATATGCAGGACGAACTCGTGGACCACGTGATTTCAGGAATCAAGGCCAAGGACGATTTCTATATTGCCGTCGCGTCCGAAGTGACCCAGGCGATCATAGCGGGCCTGGCTATCCTTTCGCAGCAACACGCGACGAGGTTGAATACCAATTTCGACCAGATAAGGGAACGGATGGACTATCTGGCTCTCGAAACGCTGCGAAGAGAGATCGCGGTACTTCCCGGGAATACGCCCGAGGCGGAGGATGTCATTAACAGTCTCGACAAGATCCTTCACTCGCCGCAGGATTTCTTCTCAAAAGTGTCATCGTCGCTGAGGACCACCGTTTCTGCCCTTTCCACGGGCAATACCGGCAAGATCATAGGAAAGAGCTTCGCGAACGATTTTGTGAAGCGCTTTGAGGACGGAAGGGGCGTCATCCTTTACTGCAATACCGGTTCGCTACTCGCAAGACGGACCGCCCATATCATCGCCAGGGTATTGATATCCATGATACAGTCGATGGTGGGCAGGTTCTTTTCTTCGGGGAAGAAACTCGATCCGCCACTGTGCATTCACATTGACGAGGGGCAAAACGTTCTCTATCAGGGCATACAGGACCTGTTCTCGAAGGCCGGCGGGGCCAATGTGTGGCTTTCTTTCTATACGCAATCGATCGCCCTCATTGAACAGGAGATCGGCCAGGAGTCGGCCCGGGGCATCCTTGATAACATGAACACATTGATCTTCCTGCGCGTGAACCATCCGGAGACAGCCCGGTACATGGAAGACTCCACCCCGTTCATAAAGAAATTTCAGTCCATAATCACGCCGGACGATTCAACGGGAAGGACCACGTTAAGAGAGATGGATGACAGACTGATCCCGGCGGCGAATGTTCTGCAACTGGCGCAACGCCAGTTCTA
>DNYO01000251.1 GCA_003506795.1 Deltaproteobacteria bacterium | reverse complement strand
GACAACCTAAAAATGACCCACTGTGATCACGCAAAGGTGACCCATTCCTGTTCAAGTTGTAAAATCCGGTCAACCTCGAACACTAAATCCGGAAAAGGTCGAACGTGCGTATTCTGATGTGATTTTTCTAGATAGCTCACCCGTTTAGACGGTCTGTTTTTCAAGATCGTTCACCCACCTGTTTTTCAGGATCTCTCACCCACTTTTTCAAGTTAATTCACCCACCCGGGCGGCGCCGAAATTAGGGCATACTACTCCCGTTATCTTTTTGCTGAACGGGAGGTGGTATGGCGCGAAAGGAGTATATGGTGGTTGATGTTATCGATATTTTGAGAAGGGTTCAGAACGGTTATTCAATCAGGGCGATCACGAGGACGACGGGGATGGATCGCAACACGCTGCGGAAGTACCTGCACCTCGCTTACAAGAAGGGGTTTGGCAAAGACGGTCTGTGTGATCTCGAGACGATAGCCCGGGAGGTCGTCAGGGAGGTCCAGTCCAGCCTGCCCGGTCCACAGAGGTCGATTGATCAGGTCCTCCTTCCCCACAAAGCAACGATTGCATCATGGATAAAGGACGAACATCTCACCCTGACGAAGATCCATATCCTGCTTTCGAGAATGGGCGTCGAGGTGAGTTACCCGGGCCTCTACCGGTTCGTCTCCGTCCACATCGGCCTTGCATCGAAAACCACGGTGCGCATGGCCGATACCGAGCCCGGGGAGGTGGCGGAAGTGGACTTCGGAAGACTGGGCTTCCTGTATGACCCGGCCGCCGCAAGAAGACGATCCGTTTATGGGCTTGTCGTCACACTTTGCTCGAGCAGGCACCAGTATGTGCATGTGACCTTCACCCAGGACCTTCCGTCTCTGATCGCCGGCATCGAGGACGCCTGGGCCTTCTTCGGCGGTATCACGAAAAAAGTGGTCATCGACAACCTGAAGGCGGCGGTGGTCAGATCCGACCGCTACTCCCCGGTCTTCAACAGGACCTTTCTGGAGTACTCTCAGTTCAGGGGCTTTATCATCGATCCCGCCCGGCCGAATGACCCGACGGGCAAACCGAAAGTGGAACGGGAAGTTCCCTATGTAAGGAGGAACTTCTTTGCCGGGGAGACCTTCAGGGACCTCTCCCATGTTCAGGAGGAGGCAATCAGGTGGTGCCGTGACACCGCCGGAATGAGGATCCACGGGACCACGAGGAAGAGGCCGCTTATCGTCTTCAATGAAGAGGAAAGGACGGCACTCCTTCCCCTCACAGAAAAACGGTTCGATGTTCCCCACTGGGGATCGGTGAAGGTCCATCCCGACCACCACATACGCTTCGGCAACAGCCTCTATTCCGTGCCGACCCGGTATATCGGCAAGGAGGTGTCGGTGCGAAGGGACACGAGGCTTCTTCGTATCTACTACAAGGGCGACCTGGTCAAGACCCATCCCGCCGTTCCCCAGGGAAGGCGTTCAACCGATTTTAACGACTACCCGAAAGAGAAGGCGCCCTATGCGATGAGAAGCTGCACCTACTATGTCGACAGGGCGGGGCAGATCGGCCCCTCGGCACGGCGCTTCGCGGAGATCCTCCTCTCGGGGACCTTCCCCTGGACAAAGCTGCGGCAGGCGCAGAAGCTCGTGCGGCTGCCGGAACGGTACGGCAGAGAGAGGGTGGAAAGAGCCTGCGAGCGGTCCCTCGCCTTCGAACTCGTTGATGTGCGCAGGATTGAAGAGATCATACAGCAAGGCCTTGTTAAAGAAGATACCGAGGAAAGAAGATTGGAGCCGTTGCCCTCGCGGTCTGCCCGGCCGGCAGCGTACTTCGTAAAAAAGGAGGAATGAGATGGAGATCACCACGGAACTGAAACAGACGCTGAAAAAACTGAAGCTCGGGGGCATCCTTGCCACCCTGCCGGAAAGAGGGTCGTATGCGAAAGCTCAAAAGCTCTCCTACGGCGAGTTCCTGGAACTCGTGCTCAACGACGAGATCGAAAGACGCGAGCAGGGCAGGACCATGAGAAAAATGAAAAGCGCGTTTCTCGATCAGGAGCAGACCTTCGAACGGTTTGACTGGGAGTCACCGATTACCGTCGACAGGGAGAAGGTGAAAGACCTGTTCGGTCTCGGTTTTACCGACCGGCATGAGAACGTCATTATCTGCGGTCCCGTGGGCGTCGGAAAGACCCACCTCGCCAATGCCCTGGGCCACAGTGCGGTGAGAAGGGGCCTCAATGTGTTGATGCTGAGATCCCAGATACTTTTTAAAAGACTCCACCAGTCGAGGGCCGACCACTCGTTCGGGAAGGAGGTCATCGGGCTTATCCGCCCTCACGTTCTCGTCATTGATGACTTTGGCTTACAGAGGCTGACGGGATCGGAGGCACAGGACCTGTACGAGGTGATGATCGAGCGGTACCAGCGGGCCTCAACGGTGATCACCAGCAGCAGGCCCCTGGATGAATGGATGGGACTCTTCGATGATCCGCTCCTGGCCAACTCTCTCCTTGACAGGCTGGCCCACAACGCCCACCAGATCTTCATCGAAGGGGAGAGCTACCGGAAGAGGATGGGCAGAACAAAAGGGATAACCGAAAAGAATTGAACATGAGGAAATGGTCATGGTAGAAGACTGAGGATATTGCGCCGCTCCCGGGTGAATTAACCTGAAAAGGGGGTGGGTGAATTATCTTGAAAAATGACAGTGTGAGAAGACGATCTAGTTTGATCGAGACGGAAAACATGCGTGCTGCCGACAGTGAACTCGATCTGGACGTCGTTGACGGCTAGCGAGATCGGCTGGACACCCGCGGCCTTGTGTCCTCGTACTTTGAAAGTTTCGCGAGTGAGCGTGAGATCCAGTGAATGCCCCCGATACCGCATACTGAGATCAAGGCGTTCAAGTCTCTCGGGAAGCTGCGGGCTAAACCGCAGGACGTCACCCGTGATCTGCGCACCTGTCAGTACCCGCTGGATAAGGTCGACGGTACCCGCCATGGCGCCTAGGTGCACACCCTCCTCGGTTGTGCCCTGCTGGATGTCGCTGACGTCGCTTTGCAGTGCCTCCGCAAAGTAAATCATTGCGCGGGCACGATCCGACCGGGCCAGGACCCATGCGTGCACAACGCGGGATAGCGTCGATCCGTGGGATGAGCGCGAATCGTAGTACTCGACGTTGCGCGGAATCGTTTCGTACTCGAAGGGATAACCAAGATGAACGAACAGTTCGCGCAGTTCATCCGCAGAGAACAGATAGAACAGCATGAGAACATCCGCCTGCTTCGAGACCTTGTACCGGTTTGGAGTGTCATTCTCCGCTTCAAGGATCAGGTCCAGGCGCTGTATGTTGCCGTACCGCTTGCGATAGTCGTCCCAGTCGAGCTCGGCCAGTGACTCGTAGCCCTCGAATTGGCTGATGATACCGTCGTCGTGAAAGGGTACGAACATGCGGTGGCTGACGTCGTCCCAGAGGGCGGCATCCTGCGCAGTCACGCCGAGCTTCGCAACGAGTTCAGCGCGCCGAATGTCGGGGATAAGATCGAGCACGTCGAGCGCCCTGCGCAGCACCCAAACAGCCATAATATTCGTGTAGGCGTTATTATTGAGACCGGGAACCGATGAGTCCGGATACCCCTCGTGAAACTCATCGGGTCCGACGACGCTCCGCAGCTCGTAACGCGCCTTTTGTTCATTGAACGTCGCCATGCTGGACCAGAAGCGCGCGATCTCTATGATGAGCTCCGCCCCATAGAACTGCAGAAACTCATGGTCGTGGGTGACCTGGAAGTACTGCCACACGTTCCACGCGACCGCACTTCCCACATGGCGCTGCAGATACGAGCTATCCGGCTTCCAGCGCTTCGAATGGGGGTTTAGATTGAGTTCCTGGGTTTCCTCCCGTCCGTCGCTGCCGCTTTGCCACGGAAACATGGCGCCGGCAAGGCCGACATCCCTGGCTGCTGCGCGGGCCTGATCGAGACGACGGTACCGGTACATGAGCAAAGAGCGCGTGATCTCAGGCGTACGAAAATTGAGCGTAGGGAAAATGAACAACTCATCCCAGAAGATATGCCCCTGGTAGGCCTCACCAGTCCAGCCACGCGCCGGCACGCCGATGTCGAGACCGATCGAATTGAGTGAGACGGCTTGCAGCAGGTGAAACATATTCAGACGCAGCAGCATGGGAGCATTGAGTTTGATCGGGGTCGGCCCTGGTAGCAAATGCACGTCGAATCGGTCCCACAAATGTTTCCATGCAAGGACGTGGGAGTCCATGAGCGTTGCGAAACGTTCCGTGCCATCGATCGCCCTGCGAGCCGCCAGACTGCACTCCGAAATGGCGAAGTCGCGCGAGGTATACTGAGCCGCTATCTTCTCCAGGGAGAGTGTCTCGCCCTGCATCAGTTGGACGCTGAACTCCTGCCCGATGAAACCCGGCTCATTGATTGTCCTTCGCGAAACAGACTGCAGCTCGCCCTGCACAAATACACCCGTTCGCGCCGCTTGAGCCACGTGCATGTTCGACTGAAGCGTGCGCACAAGCAGATGAACGCCATCGTTGCCGATGACCTCTCCCGACAATGGCTCCAAATGCTGGTTGTTGAACCTTTCGTAGAGTTTAGCGCCCGCGTTGACGACTCGGCCATCGATCCCCGAGCGGAAGGTGACCGGCCCGGACCAGTTCTCGGCCCTGAGCGTCAGTTCGATCGCGCCGAGGTGCATATCGGCCATCGAGACCAGGCGCCGTTCCGTCAACGTGGTGCGCCGTCCCTGCCCTTGTTCGAAGCTGATGGTCCTGTGCAGCATTCCGCGGCTTAGGTCGAGTTCCTGCCGGTAGGAGAGGAGGCTTACCGCTCTTTCGTCAAACCAGTCATCTTCAGCTAACCGCAGCCCGATGGTCAGCCAGTTCGGGAAATTGACGAGATCCTCGTTTTCGACACATCGGCCTTCCACATCGGTGCGTAGCCGATTGTAGCCTCCGGCCAGATAGGACCCGGGATAGTGCACGTCGTCCGCCTTCGCCCATGGCGCGGCCCCGCGCGTGGCGAAGTAGCCGTTTCCCAGAGTACACAGTGCTTCCCGTATGCCCTCGCGCTGTGGGTCGAAATCGGTATAAACGAGGGACCAGGCGGAAGGCGGCTCAACAGCCACCTGTATGTGTGAGAGATCAGCCACGACAACATCGGCGCCTGCCTCCCGCAAAGCCTGTGACTGTCCAACCCGGTCGATGCCTATGACAAGGTGGAATCTGCCCGCGCGGCCCGCGGCAACCCCCGCTATTGCATCCTCGACCACAATGGCCCGCGAGGGCTCGACCCTCAAGCGTTGCGCCGCCTCCAGAAATGCATCGGGTGCGGGTTTGCCTTTGAGACCCATACGCTCGATCTCGCGTCCGTCCACGCGCGCATCAAAGAGATGCGAGATGCCGGCGGCCTCGAGGACTGCAGCACAATTGTTGCTGGATGAGACGACGGCCGTTTTGATCTCCCGGGCGCGCAAGGTCCTTACCAGGGCTATCGCCGGATCATAGGTCGCGACGCCCCGTTTGTTCAGGTGTTCCATGAAGTATCGGTCTTTGAGCTTGCCCAGTGCCCGTACACTCTGCGTGCCTGCCTTTTCTCCGGGGTCACCAACAGGCAGTTTGATCCCACGGGATTCAAGAAAGGATTCGACGCCGTCATATCGCGGCTTGCCGTCGACGTACCGCCGATAGTCCGTTTCGATATCAAAGGGTGTAAAGGGTTCCCCTATCCTGTCAGCACGTTCCTGCAAAAAGGCATCGAACAGCTGCTTCCAGGCTGAGGCATGAACGCTTGCTGTCTGGGTCAGCACACCATCCAGATCGAACAAAACAGCGTCGAAGTCGCGTGGTGAGATGGTTACAATAGACCCCATAGTGCCCATGTAGGCTCCTTTGGATTCTGGCGGCGCCAGGCAAACCCTTGATGCATGTCTTATTGTAGCACCTCTAAAGTTAGTTTCTCAACTAAGGCTCCGGCGGTCTTCGTGTAAATACCCAGGCAATCGTTCTTAATGACGATAGTTCTTCATGGCCTTCTTGCTAACCTTTGACCCGGGAATGCCACCCGCTCTCGAATGTCTCTCCTCGGGCCTTTGCGCCGACATTAGCGTGCAGATAAAATGGATACGAACTATACTTAATTAGTACCGGTATTCATCTGAATCGGCAGAAAAGAACATTCTCGAAGTTAAAAAAGGAGTCGCTGTCGCAAGAATAGAGTAGAAATCTAAAAGGGAGAAAAAAATGAAACGAATATTGCTCGCTACGGATGGGTCGAATTTTGCGCTGAGTTCGGCTGCTTATATCGCCAATCTTTATGCAGGGGCGTCGGACCTGGAAATTACTGTTCTTAACATCCTTCCTTCAGTGCCGCCCCTTTATCTGGAGGAGCATCGTGATCCTCTGATTCGGAAGCATTATGCAGCTTGGAGAGAGAAAACTTTGGAAGAAGCCAGGAAATATACGGATGAGGCCGTGGACGTTCTCCAGAGATCGGGTTTCAAGAAAAGCCACATCCACACCAAGCATACTCCGCAGGTTGTGGGAGTCGCCCGTGATATCATTCGCGAGGCCGATGCAGGACATTACGATGCCTGCACGATGGGGAAGAAAGGAATGGGGTGGTTCGATGATACTTTTCTGGGCAGTATTACCAGCAAGCTGCTGGAAATCTCTGAAGATCATCCCGTCTGGCTCGTGAGCGGCAGCGAATGGAAAAGCCGGAATGTTCTCGTTGCTATGGACCACACCCCGAAAGCGGTTGAACTTTCCCGGTATGTTGGAGAAATGCTTCGAGGGCTGGAAGGCGTTAAAATTTGCTTTTATCACTATTGTACCCCTTCTATGGAAAACTTATCCCTCGAAAGAAGAGAACTGGAGGAAATCGAAAAGCGGATAGCGGATCACGAGAGGAACCAAATGGACCATTTTTTCCAAGAAGCTCAGAAAGTCCTTGACGATTTAGGGTTTGATAAAAAAGCCGTGGAATATGAGTTCGAACTTGGTAAATCTGCCTCTACCAGAAAAGCTTCTCAAAGGATCCTTGAGAAAGTGCAGGAAGGGCAATATGGAACCCTGGTCATAGGACGAAAAGGGGCCACCGCCGCAAGGGAGTTCCGGTTAGGATCTGTGGCGTTGCGAGTCTCCACCGAGTCCCAAAATTGTGCCGTCTGGGTTGTTTAGATATTTGTTGATAATTCCAAGGACCCTTGCCCGACGGAATGTGTCACGACAGGCAAGACGTACATCCCTTTCCGGTCCCTTCGGATTTTTTGAAGCAACAGGGAAAGCAAATGCTTAAAAAAGCATTTAACGGAGCAGGTAATAGACCGCGAGCACCAGCGCCGCCAATATGAGGGCGAAAACAATGCGGCGTACCGTGACAGCTCGGAAGAATGAAGGTTTTGGCACGAACACGAGAGGGTTTATCGTCCCCGCATTGTTCGGGACCGGTTTTTGGTCGCGATCGGGGCTCGACATCAAGTCGTTCAATGCCGTCAACGAGCTTGCCAGGAATCCGTTCGGTTCCTGTGAAATAGCCTCGTAGATACCTTCTTCAACAGGGGGCCGCTCCGGGTCGAGCGGCCAGGCGTCCTCAACCCTCCCGATCCTCTCGGCGGCGTATTCTTCCCGGGGATCATGGAGCCTCAGGCGCGTATGTTTCTTCTTTGCTGCGGCGCTTAAGCGCTCAACCAGCCCTTCCGCCGCCGATATGCTCGGCCAGAAGGCTCACGCGCGCATTGCGTATCGATCGCGGAAGCGCCCTGTCGTCATCGGCCCATGCCTCCCACGAAAGGTTTAGCTCGGTATCGAGCCCCATGCCGCGGTTGTTCGTATTCGCGGAACCGACCATCAGGAACCGGTCGTCGATGATCAGCAGTTTCGTGTGGATGTATGTCTGGTCCATCTCGCCTCTGTAACCGTCCGGCACCGTCGAGAATATCCCTATCTTGTGGCCCGTCCGGGCTGCGAGTTCAAGGACGGATTCGATGATCCACGCCTGCGTCCGGATTATGGATACCTTTTCAAGGAGCCCGTGCGCCTCCCGGGGAAGGACCATAATTATGCTGAGCCGGCTGCGCCCTGGATCGCTCAGGCGCCGTAACAGCGCATCATACACGGCCCGGGAGCTGAAGTACTGGTTCTCGATATATATGAGGTCCTCGGCGGCGTAGATGGCATCCAGGTAAAGCTGGCGTATCTCCGTGACGGGCGTCCTGTCGGGTATTATGGACCGGGTTTCCGTTCGGCTTATCGCAACCTGACTTGAGGGAAGGCGCAATGTGAGGGGAACCCGGATGCTGTAATCCCCCGTGAAATCCGGCAAGACCGGCATACCGCCGCCGGACTCGGACCACCATTCACAAAAAAGCGCCGCGATCCGGGCGGCCGCCTTTCCCCTGACAAAACCCTGGATATCATGCACGGGAGGATAGGGGCGCCCGGTGGGCCCGACCCTGTAAGGGTTTTCGCTCAGGTGCCGCCTGTCGTCCCATCGTGCCTCGCAAAGATCCATTCCACCGACGAATGCAACAGCACCGTCGATCACGGCTACCTTCCGGTGATGGCTTGCGCCCATTGCATGACTTGAATCGAACCGGAAATGGATCTGTTCGTTCTGGCCCCAGTTGCTGAAGAGAATGTCCTGGAACCATTCCCTATCCAGGGCATACAGGGCGCTGAAATCCCACGATAGTATGAGGACGTGAAGGTCTTTGTTCACGCTGCACAGTTCCATCAGGAACGCGAGAAGATGCACCTGTCTTTTTTCGCGCGCCTCGTCGGAGCCATGCAACAGTTTGACCCGGGTATTGAATTGCCAGCCGGCAAGAAGGATATAATGACCCGCTTGTTTTGCCGCCTCATAAAAGGCCCTGTAATAATCGCGCGCGTCGATCAGGAGGCCTGATTCATCCGCATCGGTTATCTCCAGGCAGTTTCTTCCCGGGACGAGGATTCTTCTCATGGCAGGTCAATCCTCCCCGACGCTCTTGATCCTCAAACGGGCGATAAGCGGCAGGTGATCGGATGCGACGCGAATAAGGGGAGACCTAAGCCTGGTACAATCGAGCACCGAGACATCGTCCGAAACGTAGATGTAATCGAGGCGAATAAAGGGTAACCTGCCGGGCCAGGTCGCCTGGGGGCCGACACACCCGTGGGCATCTCTCAGGCATGTTCTGAAAAGCTTGTGCACCCGTGATCCCGGGGGCGCGTTAAGGTCGCCGCACAGTATGACAGGCCCCCTGCATTGCGGCGATGTAAGCCACCCCTCCCCGGTAAGTTCCATGGCCTGTGCCAGCCTTTCACTGCGGTTAAGGCCCATGTGCACGACAATGACCTGGACCGCCTTGATCCCGATGGTCAACTCAACCCACAGGGCGCCTCTTTTTTCCAGCCGGGTGCGTCCCGGAAGACCGGGCAAATGGCATGCGCGCACGATATGCATCGGAAAATGGGTCAGGATGGCATTGCCATACTGCCCGTCTTCGATAAACAGGGTGGGATGGAAATGGTAGTCCATTCTGATCTCATCTGCGATCATCTGTGCCTGGTCTACGGAGTCCGATCTGCGAAGCCCCATGTCGAGTTCCTGCAAGGCGACTACATCCGGTGCGTACTCCTTGATTACGTCCGCGATCCTCTGCGGGGACATCTTCCCGTCCGTTCCGATACAGCTGTGCGTGTTATACGTCATCACTGTAAGATCCATGGTATAATGTGAATGTAAATGCTGAACCCTGTTCTTTCAAGTGGCGGCCGGCAGCGTGTTCGAACTGCCCGCCGTATCAGGCACACTGTAGATCAGCGACCGGTTAAAGGACGACAATGTGAGGGATCGGATCAAGCTCGTGATCTTTTTTTTATTTTTGCTTGCCCTGGTTCTCGCTTACATTACCTGGGGCGATCTCCTTAAGTTCGAGACCGTCAAGGAGCACCGGGCGGTGCTCAAAGCGTATACCGGCGAGCATTACGTTCTTTCGGTAGCGATCTTCATTTCGATCCTGGTATCAACGGCCTTTTTTGTTCCCGGGGCCTTAGTTATGTCGCTCCTCGGCGGCTTTTTGTTCGGTACGGCTGCGGCCGTTATCTACATCGATACAGGGATGACCCTGGGTGCGGTGCTCGCTTTTCTTGCCGCACGCTATGTCTTCGGCAACAGGATACAAAAAAAGTTCGCCGGGCAGCTCAAGAAGCTCAACGAGGAAATAAAGAGGTACGGGCCAAGCTACCTTATCGTGCTGAGGATCGTCCCGGTCATGCCTTTTTTTGCCGTGAACTATCTCGCCGCCACGACGAAAATGTCGTGCCTCAGATTTACGGTGTCCACCGCGCTGGGCGTGCTCCCCGGGGCATTTACGTATGCGTACGCCGGACAGCAGCTTTCGAGAGTTGAATCCCTCAAGGAACTTGTATCGCCGGGGATGATGCTGGCGATCACAGTCATGGCGGTCCTTGCGCTCCTGCCGGTCATCGTCTCCCGCTCCAAACGAATGATCAAAGGCGGTGGGGAGACCTAAGCCGTCAGACCCGCGCCCCGGCTATCGGGAAGGCTTATCGTCAAACAGCGCTACTTTTCTCAGGGAGGTACTCAAGGCACGAACCGAGGAAAAATACATCGAGAAGAATAAGATGCCCGGGCCATGACAAATATGGCCGAGGGTGGGAATTGTAACTTATTGATATTAAAAGCGCGCCCGAGAGGGATCGAACCTCTAACCTTTGGATTCGTAGTCCAACACTCTATCCAATTGAGCTACGGGCGCGTGGTGTGTAATTATAGCCGGTTTGCCCTGTATTTTCAACTGCCATCTGCCGATAACATATGTATGGAGACACCGGAGGTGCGGGATATGTCA
>DNYO01000349.1 GCA_003506795.1 Deltaproteobacteria bacterium | reverse complement strand
ACTCCATTCTGGTCCCAACCTTTGAATCTGTAATATGTAGACAGAAGGTTTTCTTCGAGTTCGGGGAACCGTCTCTTCCAGTGATCTTCAGGCGGCTTCTCGTCGGCCCTTGTCATGCCTCTTCTATTGTTCAGCGCCCTGTGTAAATTGCGGCTCCTGTTGACTATCTTCTTCAAGCTGCCTTCGTCGAGGTCAAGCCCCGTCGCCGCAGAGATTATTTTCGGGTAATTGTGTATGTGATAGGGCGGCTTCAGGCAGAACGACGACATCCCGGCGCACACACAGCAAGCGTCATCGATATTGTGAAGCATCTCCATCCAATCGACGATCTCTGCAGATATTTCGGGTGTCGGGAAATAAGGTATCCCCTTCTCTCCCCGGGGCTCCCATTCCAGCAACCATTTTTTCCAGCTTTCGTCGGGCAGCTGCGGCCAGTCCTTAACAAAGGCCTCTCTCTGCTCCATGGTCGGGAAGGCTCCCTGAGGCCAGTTTCCTTCGATCTGGGTAATGCTGATCTTTTCGTTCGTTGAATACATGAGATAATAAAGGGGATCCATCGTTCCCAGCTTGAGAGGCAGCTGTTCGTGTTTCTTGATCGTGTTGTGATCAAATGCCTCGGCACCGTTACCGATCAACCTGGCTGCCTGATAGACGCCATTGGCGAGAACATCTCCAATGCCTTCACGGTGGGCGACCCTGTCAAGGAGCCACAGGAATCTTCCCTCTTTATCGGTCGGACACGCCGGATACGTGGAAGTGCCCGCAAAATCCTTATCGGTGAGGATGCCGGCCTCCTGGAGCTCCACGGCAAAGGCCAGAATCTGCGGGGTCGAGAATGAATCGAATCCGTATTCGGTGGCGCGCTGCAGGGTCCTCCAGGCAAAATCCATGCTGTCCACGTAGGACGCCATCGCGTAGGTCAATTTTCCAAAACATTTGGCCATGTATCTCGGGGTTTCCTTGTAGGAGATCAATGCCCCGCAGTGCTGGGGACAGTTGAAACAGCTTATCAGCCGTTTAATGCCTTCCCGCTGAACTCTGGGCCATTCCTCGTCAATCTTCTCATCCCAGAAACCTCTTCTGCGCGTCCGGGCATTCCCCCACATAAAGTTCTCGGTGTGCCATTTTTCGTCGGTATGAACCATCTCCTGCGGCGAGCCGATACCGGACAAAATCGTCATGACGTCGGGGATGGGGTTTTCGTTGCGGAAGTTTATGTACTGCATCATGTCCTTCATGTGCTTCATAAACGCTTCGCCATCGAAAAGGTTGATGTCCTTCGTGCCCCGAACCGCTACCGCTTTCAGTTTTTTGTCGCCCATAACGGCGCCCCCGCCCAAACGGCTGGCGCTGGAACGGCCCTGCTCGATGGAGGCCGTAAAGCACTTGTGCTCACCCGCCGGGCCGATAGCGGCCACCTGTGCATTCGGCTGGTTCAGCTCCCTGCGGATAAGGTCCTGCGTTTCAAGAGCCCCCCTGCCGACCAGATGAGAGGCATCACGAATCTCAACCTTGTCGTTGTTGATCCATATATAGACCCACTTCGGGGACTTGTTGTGGAAGATTACCTTGTCATAACCGGCGTACTTCAACTCCGCCGACCAGAACCCCCCCATCATCGGATATGCCAGAAGGTCCGATTCGGGAGACATGAAGGTAACGACGCTCCGGTTTGCGCTGAAAGCCGGTGTGGCGTTGAGAATGCCGGAACTGAAAATCATCATGTTCTCGTCGTCGAATGGTTTGACATCAGCAGGAACTCTGTCCCAGTGCAGCTTAACGCTGGTGCCCAGACCTCCCAGGTGGGTTTCCAGCAGCTTGGGATCCGTTTCCACCCGTTCGATGTTTCCTGTTGCCAGATCAATTTCTAAATTATACCCTGTCTCTCCATATCTCATTTTTTGGCTCCTACTCCTCTAATGTCTCCGCAGTCACGGCTTGACTGCTTCACAAACTTGTGTATTATATCACAAGCTCTTGCTGTGTCAAGGAAAAACAGTACCGATAATTACCAATACGCACCGTTTAGTATCAATAGTCTGCATAAGGCTATGGACAATGCCGGTTAAATCCAATATGATATAGCCGATTTTTATGTCAGTTTTCAGGAAGTATGCATATGAAAGATAGAAATGTAACAGTATCAGTAGAGCAAGCACTAAGGATCGTTCTTGAATCTGTCAGCTCTTTAGACTCTGAAGATGTCTCTATCCTGGAGGCATCTGGCCGTGTTTTGTATGATGATATTGTAGCGGATACGATGGTGCCTCCCGCGGATGACTCAGCGATGGATGGCTTTGCGCTGATCGCGGGAGATACTTCCTGTGCGTCACGAGATAACCCGGTGACGCTGCGCATTGCGGGGGAAGTGCAGGCCGGCGGATCGATTGCCGGCAACGAGGTCTCGAGAGGGACGGCTGTCAGAATAATGACCGGAGCCCCCGTACCGGCCGGCGCCGATGCGGTCATCCCCATCGAAGATACAGAGGAAGAGCACGGCCGGGTTAACGTGTTTCGCGAGGTGCCTCAATTTGAGAACTTCAGGTTCGCAGGCGAGAGCATCAAGAAGGGAAACGCTGTCCTTTACAGGGGGGACCGCCTCAGTTCCGCCGATGTAGGCATCCTGGCATCGTTGAACCGTCAAACGGTGAGCGTATACAAACAGCCGACAGTTGCAATCATCTCGACAGGTAACGAACTGGCCGATATAGGGGAAGAGATCAAGAACGGCCGGATCAGAAATGTAAACGCCTATACCCTGTACTCTGAAATAAAAAAATATAGTGCCCTGCCTGAATACCTGGGAATTGTCAGGGACACGGTGGAGGATACGCGGGAGATATTCTCAAGAGCTCTGGGGTGCGATGTCGTGATATCAACGGGCGGCGTGTCGATGGGAAAATACGATTTTGTTAAAGACATTTGCCCTGATCTCGGCATCGACATAAAGTTTGGATGGGTCAGGGTCAAGCCGGGCAGACCGTGCACGTTTGGGACGAAAGGCAGGAAGCTGGTTTTTGGTTTGCCGGGAAATCCCGTCTCCACTCTTACGTCTTTCATTCAATTTGTGAGGCCGGCGCTCCTCAGGTTGATGGGTGCAAGCAGGATCGCCAAACCGGTAGTCAGCGCGCTGCTTGAAGAGAACCTCAAGAAACCGGCGGGAAAAGCGCATCTCCTGCGGGGACATTTCAGGATAGAGAACAACGATTTTCGCGTCTCAACAACGGGTAACCAGAAATCATCGGTGCTGCTTTCGATGAGCAACGCGAACTGTCTTATAATACTTCCGGAAAATACCACCGAAGTAAAAGCGGGGGAACGGGTTGCAATCCAGCTGATCGATCATGATGAGACGTGAGTCTTTTCTGCTCGACCTCTGCCTTTCAATTTGTCCAGGTGCCTTAATCTGGGAATAATCTCCCTGTGCACGTCGCATACAACTGATTTCCCGAGGGTGGAGTCGGTGAAGATCCGCTTATCGTTAGGGCATCCGGCGTGACAGGCGGTTCGTGACTCGCATTCCTTGCATTCATCGGGCAGGTCCGGCCTTCTGATATCGTAGTGGAAATCGTAACATTGTATTTTGCTAAGCGGATCCGCGTCGAGTATCGTCCCCGATTTGAATGTATGGTTTCTGATACACGGCCCGATCGTCCCGTCGGGAAATACTGCGGCAATCCTCTTGCCGCAGGGATAGGGAGAGGATTCTTCAGTCCAGGAGGGGATCAGAAAATCAAGGAGGAACGTGGTGTTAACATCGTATCCCCTGGTCACATACTCTTCGAGCAGATCGCAGAGTTCGTGATATTTCGCCAGCAATCTCTTCTTGTATCGCGGGTCCATCCCCCTGTACAGGTTCCTGTAGTATCTCAGGCGATATCCATTTTCGATCCCGAATCTCGTTATATCAAGAACCCTTTCCAGGTTATAGTCGTCGAGGGTGGCCAGAATCGTCTGATTGATCACGTTTGACCTTTCACCGATTATCTTCATTCTTCTTGCCAGTTCTTCGATGGGAATGTCCGTTACATTCGTTGAGATCCACTGAATATCCGCAAGGTCGTCCCAATTTATGGAATCTATGAGGTCGGCATTTGTACAGACATTGCCCTGCATGCCGTCGGTATTCTTGTAGACGGAATCCATCACCTTCCTGATCCTGTCCGTCCTCAACAGAGGCTCCCCTCCGAGAAAAACAACGACGTTCACCTTGACCCGGTTAACCTTCCAGACTTCCGGGATCCATTCAAGGAGTCTCGAAAAGGTACTCTCATCCATTTCCACGGCGTTGTCATAGCCGACTTGATTGAAAGCATAGCAATACTCGCACGTTCTTGTACACCTGTAAGACAAAAACAGGAGGAACCAGAAGAAGGGAAATTTCTCCCAACCGCCCTTCCCCTGCATTCTGTCGTTTTCGAGGGAATACATTCTCTGCAATTGCTTATTGTGCTCCGTCAGCTGTCTCACGGTTCCGTTGGCCTCTCTGTGCTGTTCACGTTCAGCGATCGGGTACCCTTCCGTCCAGATATATATAGGAGAAACATCAAAAGAAGTCAACCGTCTTTCTTTGCCTATAAGTTCCTATTATAGATTATTTGGTATTCCTGTTGATGTTTGTTCCAAGTTGGATGCGCCGGGCAAGTGGCGTGGCAGATGTTCTTTTGTATGTACTGCGAAACTCTATGTCAACAGCTGAACGGAAATCACGGATCCTTTCGGGAGGCTGTCATGCCCTTCAGGTATTGCCGCAATTGCATCAGCCTCTGCTATAGAACCCAATCGACTGCGTTTTTTCATGGGACAGAAGACCGGTAATTCATCACCATACGTCAGGGTACCGAAGAAGAAATCAGTCCAATCGGCCTTGCCGTCAACGATCTCCGAGCCCAGCCTGGCATTGATCCTGGGCAGGTCAAAACTCTTGTGACCCGAAAGGGCCATGATACCCGGCAGGGCGATCTCAAGAAAGCCCATCAAGTTGGATGGCGGTCCGCCGGGCAGAACGAATACGGGTTTTTTATCCAGAATGCCAAAGCCCACGGCCTTCCCCGGCCCTATCCGAATCCGGTGAAAAACCTTTCTCCATCCAAGTCCTTCAAGGACACCGGAGACCATATCGCGGTCGCCCGTCCAGGCCCCTCCGCTTGTGATCAT
>DNYO01000320.1:1229-8117 GCA_003506795.1 Deltaproteobacteria bacterium | reverse complement strand
TCTCTTCACAGGGGCCGTCACGAAGGAAATATTTGCCCTTACGTTTAAAGACAATAAGGAACCGTTGGATATGTCGGTTGTGTATGAGGTAATGAAAAGGGGTTATGGGTCATAGGTTATGGGTTATAGGAAAGACAAGCCAGTTTTCCCATTACCTATTACCCATTACCTATTACCTGTATCATTGACACCACTGCTTTCACTCTGGTAACGTTAGCGTATGGCCCGACCACATTCCAGGCGTTCAGCAAAGGCGGGGCTTCCTCCGGGGACCCTCGTGCATCTCGGGAAGCATGTTTCTGAAAAGACCGCGATCACAGTGGTCAATTACAGTGACGACGATTTCAGGATCAAGGAAGCATCGAGCGTCGAGGAATGCCTTTCCTTGATTGATGTTTCGATGGTGACCTGGATCGATGTGGGTGATATAAGCGATGCAAAGACGATCGAAACGATCGGATCGCATTTCGATCTCCATCCGCTGCTCCTCGAAGACGTTATGAATGCCGACCAGAGACCCAAGATGGATGATTACGAGAAGCATCTTTTTCTCGTCCTCAAGGTATTGTTTATAGACCCGGGCACTGGCAGAATCGAGTCGGATCAGATCAGTTTTGTTCTGGGAAAGAAATACCTGATTTCCTTCCAGGAACGTCGTTGCGATCTGTTCACCTCCGTACTCGACAGGCTTCGCGTGGGCAAGTCGCGCCTGAGGAGAAGCGGGCCCGATTATCTCCTTTACTCTCTCATCGATGTCATCGTGGACAACTATTTTGTTGTCCTCGAAATCATCGGGGACAATGTCGAGGACGCTGAGGCAAAGCTCGTCTCGGGCACCAGGGCGGAGACACTGGGCGCCATCCAGACGATGAAGAAGGAACTCATTTATCTTAGAAAATCTGTTTGGCCCCTGCGTGAGGTCTTATCCAGTCTGGAGCGGGGTGAGTCGGAACTTATATCGGACACGCTGCGCGTATATTTCCGGGATATTTATGACCACTCCGTCCACACCATCGACACCATTGAGACTCTGCGCGAAATGCTTTCGGGCATGCTTGACATATATCTGTCCAGTGTCAGCAACCGTCTCAATCAGGTCATGAAAGTACTCACAATCATTTCCACGATTTTCATACCTTTGACCTTCATAGCGGGAGTCTACGGTATGAACTTCAAAAACATACCGGAAATAGGATGGGTCTATGGCTACCCGTCCGTCATACTGCTCATGATCCTGGTCACCCTGGCGATGCTGTATTATTTTAAAAAGAAGAAGTGGTTTTGAGCACACGCCCTGTGCACTCGAAGTGGATCGTAAGGTTATCGGAGGAAATAATGAAGAAGACAATGATCTTGTTGCTGATTGGGCTGGTTTTTACGACCGGTGCAATCGCGGGACCCCTCGACGATTTTCTGAAGGGTGTTAAGCTTCCTTCCCCACGCAGCTCAGGGGGCTCCGATGAAGCGACGACTGCTTCGGGTTTGAAAGAAGCCCTTTCCATCGGTACGGGGAACGCAGTTGCGTCCGTATCAAGGGTCGACGGTTACTTCGCCAATCAGGTGATCAAGATACTCCTTCCCGAGAATATCCGGACCGTGGCCGACGTGCTCGGTAAGGTAGGTTATCAAAAAAAGGTGGACGCTTTCGTGCTAAGCATGAACAGGGCCGCCGAAAGCGCCGCGCCGAAGGCCAGACAATATTTCGTCGATGCGATAAAACAGATGACCTTCGAGGATGCCATGGGGATACTTCGCGGAGGCGATACCTCAGCCACGGAGTATTTCAAATCAAAGACGCAGCAGAAGCTCTATAACGAATTCAAACCTTCCGTATCGGCAAGTATGAACAAGGTGGGCGTCACGCGTTCCTACAAAGACATGGTGGGAAGCTATACTTCTTCCATTCCCTTCGCCAGCGTAGAGGCACTGGATCTCGACCACTACGTAACGACGAAAGCCCTCGACGGTCTCTTTTATATGATCGGTCAGGAGGAGAAGAAGATCCGCACCGACCCGGCCGCCAGGGTGACGGACCTTTTGAAGACAGTCTTTGGCAAGTAAACGACGTATTCGCTCACGTCCTCTTTGGGACTTGAGTACATAGAGGGCACAGAGAAAAGAATGGGGGGGGGAAAGAATAAAAAGCAAATTATAGGCCCTATAGGTCGTATAAGACCCATAGGGCCTATAATTCCAAGGACCGGCACGCTCATTGCTTGATCCCGGCTGGATATGCTAACCGGGACTCTAAAGGAGCACAAGCGAGGAACGTGCGCGAGACATGCCCCTTAAATCTTTGTCAGCGTGTACTTCCTCGTCCCCAGCCCCAGCCTCTGTGCATGGTCGAGTTGGATGTTCCAGTCAATTTGCGGGAAGAGGGCGCGCCACTTGTCTTCGCCCTTCGCCAGCGTGTGTTTGATGGCCGTTGAGGGGAGGGAGACTTCGTTATTGACCATATCGCATGAGGCAGCGTCAACCGCCACGGGGTCATCGGATGCAAGAATGCCTATGTCCCTGACGATGGGCGCATCGCTGTTCGGGTAGCAGTCGCACGCAGGGCTTACCTGAACGACGAAATTGATGAAAAGGGATTTTTTGGCCTTGCCTTTCAGAGCGCCCAGGGCGTATTCCATCATCTTTTTCTGGAAGATGTCCGGCGACTCGTTCCATTGTACTTCGATGGCATGGAACGGGCAAATGAGGATGCACTCCCCGCAGCCAATACATTTGTTGCCGGATATGCACGCCTTTCCGGACGCGACCGTGATGGCCCCCCGGGGGCAATAACCCTGACAGAGTTTACATCCTTTGCATATATTCGGGTTGACTTTGGGCGCTACCGTTGAATGCTGAACCAGTTTGCCTTCCCTCGTGGCGCAGCCCATACCGAGGTTCTTGAGGGTTCCGCCGAACCCCGAAAGTTCATGGGCCTTGAAGTGTGTGATAGCGACAAGGGCATCGGCATCAGCGATGTCCTTGGCGATATGTACTTCCTTTAAAACCTCGCCGGCGACGGGTATGATGGCGCCGCTTCTTCCACGCAGGCCATCGGCTATGACGAGGGGGCACTCCACGCAGGAGTAATCAAAGCCATTGTGAATCGCTGTGGTGAGATGGCTGACGGTGTCGCTGCGCGAACCCGTATAGAGTGTGTTGGTATCCGTCAGGAAGGGTTTGCCTCCGGCTTCCTTCAATCGTCTCGCAATGCTGCGCAGAAATACAGGCCTCAGGTATGCCGTGTTGCCCAGTTCACCGAAATGTACCTTAACGGCGACGAGATCGTTGTTCCTGATCTTCTTTTCGATCTTTGACCTGTTCATCAGATCGACCACTTTGTCTAGGAGGTTTCGGTTTGGCGTCGTGCGCAGATCTGTAAAATACACCTTGCTCATAGCGGCTCCTTTTTTATTCCCTTTACAGGGAAATTATGTTAGTAGTAAGGCAATTTTGTCAACAATTAAGGAGGTTCAACGGATGCTAAATCTTTCTGATAAACATGGCATGATACAGAAGATCGCCGAAAAATTAGCTAAAGACAAAGTTGCTCCCAGGGCAAAAGAAATCGATTCCACGGGGGCCTTTCCCTGGGATCTCGTGGATCTCTATAAAAAGCACGGTTTTTTGTATCTCATGCTTCCTGAAAAATTTGGCGGCCTCGACGGCGACATCACGTCGTTGTGCCTTGTGATAGAAGAGCTGGCGAAGGTTTCCGGGGCGGCGTCCCTGATCCCTCTGGCGCATAATGTGGGCGTCATGCCTATCATGGTGGCTGCAAACGATGAACAAAAAGAACATATCTACAGTAAGATGTGCCAGGCGGACAAAACGTGCGTGGTGGCCTTCGCCCTGACGGAACCCGATGCGGGCTCCGATGCATCCCACATGAGAACGACAGCCGTGAAAGAGGGTGATCACTACTACCTCAACGGGAAGAAATCAATGATCACAAACGGGGCCAATGCGCAGTTCTATTCAGTTTTCGCCTCTACGAATCCCTCCAAGCGTACCCAGGGTATCTCGGCCTTTTTCGTGGAAAGGGACTATCCGGGAGTCATCATCGGGAAGAGCGAAGACAAGATGGGCATGATCGGTTCCGATATCACCGAGATCATATTTGATAATGTCAGATTGGAGAAGGAAAACCTGCTGGGCAAGGAAGGTCAGGGTTGGGACATCGCAATGTCGACCCTCAACCTTTCCAGGCCGGCCGTGGGTGCGCAAGCAGTGGGCATCGCACAGGGCGCACTGGATTTCGCGGTGGAATATGCATGGAAAAGGGTGCAGTTCGGGCAGAAGCTGGCGGATTTTGAAGGCGTGCAGTTCATGGTTGCCGATATGGCCACAGGGGTGGAGGCGGCCAGGGCCCTTGTCTATGATGCGGCGCATCTTCTCGATATGAAGGTTTACGAGAGGGACAAGATGAGTGCCATCGGAGTGGACAAGATGTCCGCCATGGCAAAGGTCTATTCCGCCGATGTCGCGATGAAGGTGACGACAGACGCCGTCCAGTTACTGGGTGGATACGGTTACACCAAGGAATACCCCGTGGAGAGGATGATGCGCGACGCGAAGGCGACCCAGATATACGAAGGAACGAACCAGGTGCAGAGAGTGGTCATAGCGAGGGACATCTTTAGAAACCGTATGGGTTGATTAGCGGCTTCAACCGGCAGCGCCGCTTAAACGTTAAAAACCCCGGACAGTCGTTGGATTGCCCGGGGTTTTCTTATATTTCAACGTTCGAGCGGAAAAAAGAGCTGCAGCCCTTCGGGCCGCCTTCCGCCTAGCCCATCTTCTCCACAAATTCAAAGATCGGTATAGCGGACAGTGTCGTGATTTCTACAGTACCGCGGGCACCGAGTTCTGTGGAGACCCGAGCGATGGTTTCATTATCAGGAGCTTCCACGATATTGATGAAATCATACATGCCCAGGGTAGCATACTGGGCGAGAACCTTCGCGCCCATCTTTTCGATTTCCTGATCGACCTGTCTTATGCGCTCGGGATTGTTCTTGATTGTTTTTCTGCCTTCATAGGTCAACTTGCTTACGAGTATGTATATCGGCATAATCTCACCCCCTTATTTTCAAAATATTAAACCACGGCCTGTTACATTGCAACACGTTTTTCTATGACGCCGCCGCCCACTACAATGTCATCGTGGTAGAGCACGACGGATTGTCCCGGCGTGACGCCGTCCACGGGTTCCTCAAAAGTGACCGAAAGGGTTTCATCCCGGAATTCGCAGGAACAGGGCTTGTCGGGTTGCCGGTATCTAACCCTGGCCGATATGGGAGTTGAAACGGGGTAAAGCAGAGAGACAGACCGGGCCGTAAGGGTATCCGTTCTGAGGTCCTTCTTCGTGCCCACCACTATACTGTTTTCATCGGCGTGAATGTTGATGACATAGAGAGCTTCCCTGTACGGGATGTTTATACCCCGTCTCTGTCCTATGGTGAAGAGGTGTATGCCTTCATGGAATCCCAGTCGCGTGCCGTCGGGCAGATAGACGTTCCCACGTTTGGGTTTAATGAAACGGGACAGGAATTCCGCGTAATTGCCGTTGGGGATGAAGCAGATATCCTGACTTTCGCGGGAGAGTGCACATCTCAGCCCCTCATTGGCAGCAAGGGTGCGCAGTCCTTCCTTGGTATAGTCCCCAAGGGGAAAGACGGCGCGCATGAGAGCCTCTTCGCCGATGGAGTAGAGAAAATAAGACTGATCTTTACGCGCATCGCTGCCTTTCCTGAGAACCATATGCCCCTGTCGGCTCACCGAACGGGCATAGTGGCCGGTGGCTATCATATCGGCCCCCATGGCCATCGCGCGCTCACGAAAAGCTCCGAACTTTACGAACCGGTTGCACAGTATGCAGGGATTGGGGGTAATCCCGCGGCGGTAGCCCTCTATGAATGGTTCGATCACACGGTGGAGGAAGATGTCGGACAGATCGATGACGTGATGGGGTATCGAAAGATCCCGGCAAAATCTCTGTGCCTGAGATACAGCAGCTCTTGAACTGCAGGCGTCGAGACCCCATTTCTCAAGAAAGCTTCCGGGAAACAATGAGAACGTGACCCCTACAACCTTATGTCCGGCTTTCTTCAGCAACCAGGCTGCGAGACAGCTGTCGAACCCTCCACTCATGGCCGCAAAGACTGTTTCCATGTCCCATCATACCACAAAGATGGAGATGGTTGAAACTTCACGGGTATTGTAGTATCATCATCAACACGGAGGTTGTATGAACAAAAAAACCAAAGTTTTCCTGAGTCTGTTTTTTGTCTCTGTTTTCCTTTTTGGGATTTTCATCGGCGCCCAGGGAAAACGGACCGCGCAAGGTGCGGAAGACAAGGAGATATATGAATATCTAAGGACTTTTTCAGACGTCATCGATCTTGTAAAGCGCAATTATGTAGAGGACGTGAAAGACAAAGACATCGTGTATGCGGCGATAAAGGGCATCCTTGAATCTCTGGACCCCCACTCATCGTTCCTTCCACCCGATATGTACAAGGAAATGCAGACGGACACCAAGGGGGAATTCGGCGGTATCGGTATTGAGATCACCATCAAAGACGGTTTCCCGACGGTTATCACCCCCATAGAGGACACCCCGGCCTTCAAGGCGGGCATGAAGGCCGGTGATCACATCGTGAAAATCGACGGAAAGCCTACCAAGAATATGGGACTTCTGGATGTGGTGAAACTCATCAGGGGGCCGAAAGGCAAGGCGGTCACTCTGACGGTGGCGAGAGAAGGAGCGCAGGGTCTGAAGGAATACACCGTTCTTCGCGACACGATAGTCGTAAAGAGTGTCAAGTTCAGGATGCTGTCGGATGAATACGGTTACATAAGACTTGCCCAGTTCCAGGAAAAAACATCCAG
>DNYO01000320.1:0-1156 GCA_003506795.1 Deltaproteobacteria bacterium | reverse complement strand
GAAGGTATCATCGTGTCCATCGAGGGCAGGGGCGGCAAGAAGACTGCCGATGAAAACAAGATGAAATTCTACGCGCAGAAGAAGGGCCAGAAATTTTTGGGGCCCATGGTCGTCCTCGTGAATGAAGGCAGTGCGAGTGCTTCGGAGATCGTTGCCGGTGCCCTCCAGGACTACAAACGGGCCATCATTGTGGGGACGAAGAGCTTTGGAAAAGGATCGGTACAGACGATCTTTCCTCTTGGGGACGGTTCGGCTGTGAGACTCACCACCGCAAAATATTATACGCCGAAGGGTCGGTCCATCCAGTCTGAAGGTATCGCCCCCGACATCACCGTCGAGAATACCTTTGTAAAGTCGAAGGAAAAGATAACACCTATCACGGAAAAAGACCTGGAGAAGAAGACCGACAGGAACCCGGTGCCCAAGAGGCCTGAGGAGATCACGGTCAAAAACCTTGAGGATGAGGACTTTCAGCTCTATATGGGTTTGCAGATCCTGAAGAGCTGGGAGGCACTGAGGGGCAAAACTTCCTGACGCGTGTCATGACAGTCAAAAACGGGTGGAACCGACAGTGGGTTTTGCCCGTTTTTTTTCGGAAAGAGAGGGGTAAATTTCAATGTCATGGCTTGTTTTTTTTACAGGAAGGTTTTATTTTCTAAAGTACGCCGATGCCGGCGCTGATCACCACACACGAAAAGGAGGTTAAATGAAACCCATAGAAATCAAACCGGATATTTATTGGGTGGGAGTAATCGATTGGGCCGTTCGGGATTTTCACGGCTATGTCACGCCAAACGGCACAACATACAATAACTACCTCATCATGGACGAGCAGGTGACCCTCCTTGACACCGTCAAGCATGATTTCGGAGCGTCAGCGGTGGATAACATCAGGCGGGTCGTCGATCCCTACCGCATAAAGAACATCGTCATCAACCACATCGAGCCGGACCACGCTAGCAGTATCGCGACGATCATGGAGTATGCCCCCGATGCAACGATCTACATCACGGAGCGAGGCAAGAAAGGTCTTGACCGCCATTTTGACACCTCCCGGTGGAAGTTCAGAATCGTCAAGAGCGGCGATACCCTGAGCACGGGGAAATACACCCTTACGTTCCTGGAAACACCGATGCTCCACTGGCCCGACTCCATG
>DNYO01000337.1 GCA_003506795.1 Deltaproteobacteria bacterium | reverse complement strand
ACCGGCGCGCCGATCTTCGTCGAAGAGAGCGTGATCCAGCGCTCGGCGAAGGTGGATCTGACAACCCAGAAGGGTGACAAGGTCGTAACCGAAAGCTCCGATTGGGAAGATATACTGGAGAACCTTTCCCAGGACGATTTCGGAAAATACAAGATGTAGTTGAAGCATAGATTTCCGAACCGGAAAGGAGCTATTTTCCTTCTGGCCAGGAAATCAAGGGATTGCGCGGGGGAGTACGTTTGGTACGCCTTACAGGCAAGACCGAATATTGACACAGTCAGGGCGGGAAAGAGCCCTTTATAATTCGGAAAATATGATCGATCTGCATACGCATACCCTATTGAGTGACGGCGAACTGCTTCCCCTTGAACTTGCCCGCAGGGCAAAGGTACAGGGCTATACGATACTGGGCATTTCGGACCATGTCGATATAACGACCATCGAGTTTGTTGCCGCAGCGATCCTGAAACTCAATAAGTACGCCGAACTCCATGAAGGCATCAAGGTCGTGGCCGGTGCCGAGCTTACCCATTGCCCGGCGAAACAGATCGGCGACCTCACTGCGGTCGCCCGCAAACTCGGCTTTTCCTACGTCGTCGTGCATGGCGAGACGATCGCCGAGCCCGTCGAGGAGGGAACCAACGCGGCGGCCATAGCGGCAGGCGTTGACATCCTCGCACATCCGGGCCTGATAACGGAAAAAGAGGTCGAAGAAGCGAAAAGAAGGGGTGTATTGCTTGAAATAACCGCGCGGAAGGGACATTCCCTGACAAACGGCCACGTTGCAAAACTGGCAAGATCCGTCGGGGCGAAGCTGGTGATAAATACCGACTCCCACAGTCCGTCAGACCTCATCACTGACGAACAGGCGCTGCGCATCGTGACAGGTGCAGGACTTGGCAGCGATGATTTTGTCACCATGCAACACAACGCGGAAGCACTCATCCGGAAGATAACAGGGTAATTGCCATGAAGTTCTTTATCAGCGACCAGATCAAGAATATACCATACTATCCCAAGGCCCTCATGTACGGTCACGAGGACGGCTGGGTCCGCCTTTCATCGAACGAAAACCCTTTCCCCCCGTCGGAGAAGGTCCTGGAAACCATCCTTGACGCGCTCTTCGCAATCAACCGCTACCCGGGTGGGGAGAAAGAACTCAAAGACGACCTTGCCGCCGCCTATCATCTTGCAGCCGACAATTTTCTCATAGGCAACGGCTCCAACGAACTCATCGAGATGTCCTTCAGGGCGATGAGGCACGATGGGCGAAATGGGGTGATCGTCACCGAGTCCTCCTTTGCTTTTTACGAGATCGCCGCCCGGATCTACGGATACGAGACCAGGAAGGTACCCCTTGCGGGGTTTAGCACCGATCTCGGTAAGATAGCGGGGCAGATCGACGAAAAGACCCGGATCATCTTCCTCAACAACCCGTTGAACCCGACAGGCACCATATACGGACAGGACGAATTCCAGCGCTTCATCACTTCCGTCCCTGAGGACATACTCATTGTCGTCGATGAGGCCTACGCCGAGTTTGCCGAAAGCAAGAGCTTCCCCAAAACGCTGGCATATATAAGGGACTATCCCGTTCTCATCCTCAGGACCTTCTCCAAGGCCTACGGCCTTGCCGGACTCCGGGTCGGATACGGGATAGGTGACCCGACGCTGGTTTCCTTCCTGGAGCGTACAAAACAACCCTTCAGCATTAATCTCATCGCCATTCTTGCCGCGCAGGCCGCCCTTGGGGACACTGAACGCCTGGCCAGGGTCCTTGACAACAACGGGTCGGCGAAAAGATTTTATTACCAGGCCCTCCAGGACATTTCCCTGGAATACATTCCCACCGAGACCAACTTCGTCCTGGTCAAAATAGGCAGTAAGGCAGAAGAGATCACGAAAAGGCTCTTCGACAGAAAAGTTCTGGTACGGTTCATGGGAGCGTATGGCCTTCCTGATTACATCCGCATCTCCTTCGGGACTCCCCGGGAAAACACCCACTGTATCGAGGAACTGAAAAGGCTGATTTAGATAATGCGGCACAGGTAACAGGGATGATGCCCCGACATCGTCCCAAAAGATCGAGTCCGATGACGATGAGGACCGGATGATCACAAACTTTCGCCATGACAATCGTATTCTGCTTAATCATTGAAAACTTTCCCGGGAGGACGCATGACACATGAAGGCAGTGTTGCACGAGTTACGCAGGTCGTAGCCGATTCGTCGAAAAGCTTTGAAGATGCCGTAATTAACGGCTTCAGGAGGGCCTCGAAGAACTTGCGCGGGATCAAGGGGGTACGCGTGAGAGATCAATATGCAGAGGTCGAAAACGAGACGATCCTCAAATTTCGGGTCACCCTCGACGTAATCTTTGTGCTTGAAAGCTAAAAGGACACAGGGCGGAACATTTTATTCGCTTTCCTGACGCGCCCGCGCCAGCCAACGCTTTCCCGTGTCCGGCTTTGAATTTTGCGTGGAGTTGGTATATACTGACTACTTGGCTTAGTTTTTCAGGCTGCGGGAAACAACGTGACTGTACAGAAAGACAAGATCATTACTATCGACGGACCCAGCGGCGCCGGCAAGAGTACCATTGCCAGGCTGCTTGCCACAACTTCCGGGTATACCTATATCGATTCCGGCGCCATCTATCGCGGCATCGCCTACGCCTTCACAACGAGAAAGAACCAGGAAGCGATCGAAGAGGTTCTTGAAGATCTTCCTCTTTCCTTCGAATTCGGGGAAAACACGCGGGTCGTGCTCGCCGGCAGGGACATCTCCGAAGAGATACGCCGGCCGGAGATCTCCCTCGTGGCCTCTTCCCTTTCCCAGATAGCTTGCGTGAGGAATTACGCGAATGCAGTCCAACGCAAATTAGCCAAAAAAGGTAACGTGGTTCTGGAAGGACGTGACACGGGCAGCGTTGTCTTTCCTGACGCGGATATCAAATTCTACCTTGATGCCCGACCCGATGAAAGGGCAGGCCGCAGATACAACGAACTCGCCTCGAAGGGCTCCGGGGCCGAGCTTGCCACGGTGAAGGAAGAGATGGAAAAACGCGACAGGAACGACACCCGGAGGGCTCTCGCACCCCTGGTCATTCCTGCCGGGGCCATTGTCGTCGACACGACGGATACGGATGCACAGGGTGTTTTACAGATCATCCTCGCGCACATCGAGGGGAAGGACAGCCATTAAAATGAATGTCGTCAAGACAAAGAACATCGGCTTCTGTTTCGGGGTCAAGCGTGCCATCAAGATGGTCCTTAAGGCCGCCGAGGAAACGGGCGGGAAGGTATTCACTATCGGGCCTATCATCCACAATCCGCAGATGGTGGAGCTCTTGAAGGAAAAGGGCGTCATCCCTGTCGACGACGTTTACCAGGTCAGGGATGGAACTGTTGTTTTCAGAACACATGGGATAAAGAAGGAAGAAGAAGAATATATCCGGAGCACGGGGCTGAAGGCAATAGACACTACCTGCCCCTTTGTGAAGCGAGTAAGGAAACATGCAAAGAACCTGGAAAAAAGCGGCTATCAGGTTGTGATTGTAGGCGACAGAAACCATCCAGAGGTTAAAAGTGTCTTGAGTTATTTAAATAACGATGGTATTGTGTTACAAGAACCAACCACATTGACCGCTAAAAAAGTGGGGGTTGTAAGTCAAACCACCCTCGATAAAGACACGTTCGTAGAAATCGTCAAAGAGCTTATCGCAGGAGTGGAGGAGCTCAGGATATATAATACGATTTGCGAAAGCACCCAGATACGTCAAAATGAGGCCATAGAGTTATCGGGCGAAGTCGATATGATGCTGGTAGTCGGGGGAAAGAACAGCTCCAACTGCACTAAACTCTACAAAGTAGTTCACAAAGTACAACCGAAAACTCATCATATCGAGACCGTCGAGGATCTTCGGCCCGAATGGTTTGAAAATGTGGCCCGCGTAGGCTTAACGGGGGGCGCATCGACTCCCGACCTTATTATAGATATTGTCGAGGGGCGCGTAAAAAATTTCTAGGGGGCAAGGATGATGGTGGAGACAGATACCGGGACACCGAAAGAAAACTCACAGGAGGACATGCAGACCCTGTACGAAACGTCAATGAAAAGCCTCCAGGAAGGCAACGTTCTTAGGGGCAAGGTCATCAATATCGCTGGCGATTCGGTGATTGTGGATGTGGGTTTGAAATCAGAGGGCATAGTCTCCCTCCAGGAGTTCCCCCCGAAAGAAGGCGATGCGAAACCTGTCAGTGTCGACGACGAAGTTGAGGTGATGATCGTCGGCCGGGAAAAGGAATCGGGCCTGCTCAGGCTTTCCAAAAAGAGGGTCGATGAAATCAAGACGTGGGAAAGGATCGACAAATCCCTCGAAGATGGCATCCCCCTGGAAGGTCACATCCTGTCCGAGGTCAAGGGCGGATTTATCGTCGATATGGGTATCAACGCCTTCCTTCCCCTGTCGCAGGTCGATATCAAACCGGTGAAGAACCCTTCTTCCTTTGTGGGAAGGAACCTGAAGTTCAAGGTCATCAAGTCGAACCGGAGAAAGGGCAGCATTATCCTTTCACGGCGGGTACTCCTTGAAGAGGAACGGGACAAGAAGAGACAGGAATTCTGGAAGAACGTCAAAGACGGCCAGATCATATACGGGTTTGTCAGAAACATCACCGATTACGGGGCCTTTGTCGATCTGGGCGGTGTTGACGGTTTTCTCCACATAAACGACATCACCTGGGGAAAGATCACCCATCCGAAGGAATACCTGAGGATAGGGGACGAGGTAAAGGTCAAGATCATAGCCATCGATATGGAAAAGGGCCGTGTCTCGATCGGCATGAAACAGCTGAAGACCGATCCCTGGTTGAAGATAGACGAGAAATACCCGGTGGGAACCAGGGTTAAAGGCAAGGTCGTGGGAATTGTCGAGTATGGTGCCTTCGTGGAATTGGAGCAGGGTCTTGAGGGACTGCTTCATGTCAGCGAAATGAGCTGGGACAAGAAATTCAAGAATCCGTCCAAGCTCATCAACAAGGGCGACCCCCTCGAACTTGTCGTTTTGAAGATCGATCTCGAGAAGAAGCGTATCTCCCTCGGTCTGAAGCAGCTCGCACCCGACCCCTGGGATGAGCTTGAAGCAAACTATCCGCCGGGTTCGATCGTTAAAGGGAAGGTCAAGAATTTCACGGAATTCGGTATGTTCGTCGGCATTGGCAACGGTATCGACGGCCTGGTCCACATGTCGGAGCTTTCCTGGTCCCGAAGAAAGAAGACCTCCCAGGAACAGCTCAAGAAAGGCGCCACCGTCGACGCCCTTGTCCTCAATATAGACAAGGTCCAGAAGAAATTCTCCCTGAGCATCAAACGGCTGAAAGAAGACCCATGGAAAGG
>DNYO01000332.1 GCA_003506795.1 Deltaproteobacteria bacterium | reverse complement strand
GATGCCGGCGCTGCCCGAGGAGGTTGCCGCCGCACAGGAAGAGAATATCAGGATTTTGAACGGCTGGGGCCCGAAGCGCATTCTCGGAAACGGCACGGTCGACGCCGTCGAGTTGAAACGCTGCACCAGGGTATTCGATGAAAACGGGCGATTCAGCCCCGTCTATAACGAGAATGAAACAACGACATTAAAGGCCGACCGGATCATCGTGGCTATCGGTCAGGCCATCGACAAAGACTCCTTTGAGAAGATGGGAGCGGCAACCGAGGGCAGTTTTTACAAAGTCGACAAGATAACGCTGGAAACCTCCGCAAAAGGTGTATTTGCCGGTGGTGACAATATTCCAGGCAGTGCCACCGTTATCGGCGCCGTTGGCGCGGGTAAGCGGGCTGCGGAATCGATTGATCGGTATCTCAAGGGCGAGGAGATCTTGTCCGGGCGCTTTGAGTCCACCGTAAGGCCGATCGCTCCCGAGATGCTTCCTGAAACCAGGGGCAGGGAAAAGAAACCCCGGGCCGAGCAGGCCATACTGCCCGTTTCCCGGCGGGCCGGCAATTTTGCCGAGGTTGAAGAGGGCCTGACCGAAGAAGCCGCCCTGGCTGAAGCGGAGCGCTGTCTCAATTGTGCCATGTGTTCCGAGTGCCAGTTGTGTGTTGCCGCCTGCGAGCAACATGCAGTCGACCATTCAATGACGGAAAAAATAATCGAGCTTGATGTCGGTTCCGTTATCCTCGCGCCCGGTTTTGAAGAATTCGATGCCGCCAAGAAGGGCGAATACGGCTACGGCCGGTATCCCAATGTCATCACCAGCGTCCAGTTCGAGCGCATGCTCTCCGCTTCGGGGCCCTTCGACGGCCATGTCATCAGGCGGTCCGACGGCAATCCGGCCAAACGTGTGGCCTGGATCCAGTGCGTCGGCTCGCGGGACACCCGATGCGGCAATGAATATTGCTCTTCCGTCTGCTGCATGGTTTCTACAAAGCAATCCATGATCGCCGCCGATCACCTGCCGGGGCTGGAAGCGACCATTTTTTACATGGACATCCGGGCCCACGGCAAGGACTTCGACCAGTATTACGAGCGGGCAAAACAGCAGGGTGTCGATTACATCAAGGGCATACCCTCCCGCATCATCCAGATGCCCGGTACGAAAGACTTAAGGGCGACATTCTATAACGAAGCCGGTCAGTTGCAGGAAAGAGACTTCGACCTGGTTATCCTGTCCGTCGGTATGGAACCGGGTCTGGCAGCCGTGGATGCCGCCGGGCGTCTGGGTATCGAACTGAATGAATACGGTTTCTGCGCTACCGACAGGTTCACGCCTTTGAACACCTCCCGTCCGGGAGTTTTTGTCTGCGGTGCCTTTCAGGAGCCCAAGGACATACCGGAGACGGTGACGCAGGCCAGTGCGGCGGCTTCGATGGCCATGGAACTCCTGTCTTCCGCACGCAACACGCTGATCACGACGGCGGTCTATCCCGATGAGCACGATGTCACCGACGAAGAGCCCCGGATCGGTGTTTTCATTTGCCACTGCGGCCGCAACATCGCTTCTGTGGTGGACGTGGAAAAGGTGGTCGACGCCGCAGCCCGGGAACCGAATGTTATCTTTGCCACCCACACGCTGTTCACCTGTTCCGATACCAGCCTTGACAATATCCGCGACACCATCCGCGAAAACCGGCTTAACCGTATTGTCGTGGCTTCCTGTACGCCGCGCACCCACGAGCCTATTTTCCGAGATACCCTGCGTGAAGCAGGCTTGAATCAGTACCTGTTCGAGATGGCCAACATTCGCGATCAATGCTCCTGGGTACACTCGACGATGCCGGAAAAAGCCACCGAGAAAGCCATCGATCTCGTCAGGATGTCTGTCGCCCGGGCTCAGAGACTGGTTCCATTGCAAGGCTCTTACTCCGATGTCGTCCAGCATGGCCTCGTCATCGGCGGCGGCTTAACCGGCATGACGGCGGCCCTTGCCCTTGCCGAACAGGGGTTCGAGACCCACCTCATCGAAAAGTCGAATAGGCTGGGCGGCAATTTCCTCGATCTGAATTACACACTGGAACATGAAGACGTCGGCGGATTTCTCACCGCTCTGGTCGACCGTGTCCGGAATAATGACAATATCGTCCTGCACATGAATTGTGAAGTAAAGAACGTCGCTGGTTTCGTCGGTGATTTCCAGGTGACCCTCAACGAGTCGGGCGGGGAGACCACCGTGCCATGCGGTGCGATCGTCGTCGCCACGGGCGCCGGCGCGGCGGCGACCACTGAATTCCAGTACGGTCAGTCGGCCAATATCATTACTCAATCGGATTTGGAGACGGCGCTTGCAGCAGGCACGTTCTCTTCCGCCAACCGCAACATCGTAATGATACAGTGTGCCGGTTCACGCAACGACGAAAGGCCCTATTGCAGCCGCATTTGCTGCTCCATGGCGGTAAAGAATGCCCTGAAACTGAAAAAGCAGAATCCCGACGCCAATATCATCGTTTTGTATCGCGATATCCGCACCTACGGGTTCAGGGAAAAATACTATAAACAGGCCCGTGAAGCCGGCGTCATCTTCATGAGATACGAAAAAGGAGAGCCGCCGACTATTTCCGGCAATCATGATCTGGTTACGGTGAGAAGTCCCGACTTCCCGGAACCGGTGGAGATCGAGACCGATACCATCGTGCTCAGCACAGGTATCGATGCCCCGAAGGACAACCGCAAACTGGCGGATATGCTCAAGGTGCCCCTGAACGCCGACGGATTTTATGTGGAAGCCCACGTTAAACTGCGGCCGGTCGACTTCGCCACCGAAGGTATCTTCCTGTGCGGACTTGCCCATTCACCGAAGATGGCCGATGAGAATATCACACAGGCGCGGGCGGTTGCCTCCAGGGCGGCGACCATCCTTTCCAAGAAACAGCTCGAGGTTGGCGGACAGGTATCAAGCGTCGATCAGGAGAAATGCATCTCCTGCATGACCTGCGTAAGGGCCTGTCCTTACCATGCTCCCTTCGTCAATGTTAACAGCAAGGCGGAGATTGCCGCTGCCGCCTGTATGGGGTGCGGTATATGCGTCTCGGAATGCCCGGCGGAGGCCATCCAGCTGAGAAATTTCGAATCCGATCAGTTCGAAGGCATGCTGCAGGCTTTATTAACGGAATCCAGCGGGGGCGGCAATGCCGAATCCGCACCGAAATAAGGAAAATGGTTATGAACGCAAATAATTCCGAACCGGTAATCGTGGCTTTTTGCTGCCATTATTGCGCGTATGCCGCGGCGGATCTGGCCGGCTCAGGGCGTCTGCAATATCCGCCGAACATCCGCATAGTCAGGTCGCCGTGTACGGGCAGGCTGGAGATCAATTTCTTCATGAAGGCATTTGAGGCCGGTGCCGACGGCGTACTGGTCGCCGGCTGCGAGGAAGGCAGCTGCCACTTCAAGGAAGGCAATTACCTGGCAAAGGGC
>DNYO01000150.1 GCA_003506795.1 Deltaproteobacteria bacterium | reverse complement strand
CAGTTGAGCGGATTTATTCACTCGGAAGTAGGGATTAAGATCACGCCCGTCAAAAAGGTCATGCTTGAAGGAAGGCTTCAGAAAAGGCTTCGCAAACTGGGTATGAGATCCTTTGAGGACTACTGCGAATACCTTTTCAGCGACGAGGGCCGTAGCGGCGAACTGATCAACATGATCGATGAGGTGACAACGAACAAGACGGATTTTTTCCGTGAACCGGTGCATTTCGATTTCCTCACCTCCCGGGTACTGCCAGCCCTCATGAAAGGGGAGAGAGCTTCCGCCGCAAACAAGCTAACCATCTGGAGCGCCGGTTGTTCGAGCGGGGAAGAGCCTTATACCATCGCGATGGTCGTAAAGAATTTCATGGACGGCGATGGCCTGCAGCCGATCCCTTTTCAGGTCATTGCAACGGACATTTCCCGGCGGGTTCTCGAAAAGGGCCAGCGGGCCATATATGAAGAAGAGAAGGTAGTGCCGGTTCCTGTCGAGATCAAGAGGAAGTTTCTCTTAAGAAGCAAGAATCCGGGGACGGGTCTCGTGAGGATCGCTCCGGAAATAAGGTCGTGCGTCTCCTTTCGCAGGCTCAATTTCATGGATGGTGACTTCGGGTTTCGGGAAAAGATCGACGTGATCTTTTGCAGAAATGTGATTATCTACTTTGATAAGGCCATTCAGGAAAAGCTCCTGAACAAATTCTGTCAGTGCATGAAGCCGGGCGGGTACATTTTTATGGGTCATTCGGAGACGCTCTTCGGTATGGATCTTCCCCTCGAACAGGCGGCACCGACGGTATACAGAAAGATACAGGTGGGCATGGGGAGAAGATAGCCCGGGAGCAGGTAATAACGGAGGGTTTTATGGCGGCCAAAACCAAGGTTCTCATCGTTGACGATTCAGCAGTGGTGCGGCAAGTTCTGGAAGAGATAATTTCATCAGATTCATCCATGGAGGTGGTGGGCTCGGCACGAGACCCTTTTGTTGCGGCGGACATCATGAGGCGCGTGGCACCCGACGTTATAACACTCGATGTTGAAATGCCCAGAATGGACGGTATTACCTTCCTGCACAAAATAATGATGCAGAAACCCATCCCCGTGGTCATGTGCTCGAGCCTCACGGAGAAGAACTCCGAGACGGCCCTGAAGGCCCTCGAATACGGCGCGGTGGACATCATCGAAAAACCGCGCATGGGCGTGAAGCAGTATCTCGAAGAATCAAGGATGATCATCTGCGATACAGTAAAGGCCGCGGCCGGGGCCCGACTGGGCCGGTCAAAGAAACCCTTTATAAAGGTCGAACCTAAACTGACGGCCGACGCCATCCTCGAAAAACCGTCTTCCCGCGCCATGATTCAGACCACGGAGCGTGTTGTCGTGGTCGGGGCGTCGACGGGTGGGACGGAGGCTCTGAAACTCTTTCTTGAGGCCCTGCCGCTCGACGCGCCGGGTATGGTCATCGTCCAGCACATGCCGGAACATTTCACCGCGGCCTTCTCCAGGAGGCTCGACGGGATTTGCCGTGTATCCGTTAAGGAGGCGCAAAATGACGATACTGTGGTCCGGGGAAGGGTTCTCATCGCTCCGGGGAACAAGCACACGCTTCTGAAGAGAAGCGGTGCGAGATATTACGTCGAGGTGAAGGACGGGCCGTTGGTATCGAGGCACAGGCCTTCCGTCGATGTCCTCTTCAGGTCCGCTGCCCGGTATGCGGGAAAAAATGCCGTGGCTGTCATCATGACAGGCATGGGAGACGATGGTGCCAGGGGGATGCTCGAGATGAAAGAAGCGGGAGCCTACACTATCGCTCAAGATGAGGCAACCTGCATCGTTTTCGGCATGCCTAAGGAGGCCATCAAACTGGGCGCGGTAAAAACCGTCTCGCCCCTCGACCACATAGCCGGCGTGGTAATGAGGGAAAGTAGTAATTAAGACGGGTAATGGGTAATAGGTTATGGGTTATAGGAAAGGCCCTTCTTCTTTTCCCATCACCTATCACCTATCTTCTTCAACACTTCTTTCAGATCTTCGATTCTGTACGGCTTGAGGAGGGCGCCCTTGAAGCCGTGTTCTTTGTGATTGACTATCTGGGGATCGCTGGAGTATCCACTGGAGAGGACCGCACGGACTGCGGGGTCTATGCGAAGAAGTTCTTCGAGGATCTCCACGCCGCCCGGGCCGGTCGGGGAGACAAGATCGAGGATGACGATATCAAAGGGAGAACCCGATTCCTTCGACTGACGATACAGATCGATGGCCTTTCTGCCGTCGGGGACACCGGCGACATCGTGACCGAGATGGGTGAGCAGCATTGACGTGGTTTGGAGAATCGACTGTTCATCATCGACAATCAGTATTCTAAGCTTCTCATCGTTGTTCGAAGCTTTTTCATGAGGCGGCGGCGTTTTTGACGGTTGGGCGTTGTCCGCCGGCAGGTATATTCTGAAGGTCGCACCTTGACCGATCTCCGATTCGACTTCGATCTGCCCTCCGTGTTTCTTTATTATCGAATAGCATACGGCAAGACCCAGTCCCATACCCTTTTGAGGCCCGAAGTCCTTGGTTGTAAAATAAGGATCGAAAACCTGGGAAAGATGCTCACGGGCGATTCCCTTACCCGTATCGGAGACCGTCAGTTCAACGTAATCGCCGGCGGGGAGGATCGCTCCCTCAACAGGCTCAAGAGACCTATTGCGGGCAGAAATTGTGATCGATCCTTCTTCGGGCATTGCCTCTCTGGCGTTGCGGACAAGCTGATGGATGGCCTGGCGGAGCTGTATTTCGTCTGCCCGCACAGCCCAGAGGTTTTCCTGCATATGATACTTGCATTTGATCTGCGATCCCGACAGGGTCATCCGTGAGGCTTCGCGGACAACCGGTTGAAGGCGCAGCTTCTTCTTGAGGGGGCTTCCACCCTTGGAGAACGTAAGAAGCTGAGTTGTCAGTTCGTTGGCTCTGTCGATGGTCTTTTCCGCTTCGGTGAGCTTGTCCCGAGCCCGTGACTCTGTCGGTTGAAGGTATAGCTTTGCAAGCGAGATGTATCCGAGCATGGACATAAGCAGATTGTTGAAGTCATGGGCGATGCCGCCCGCCAGGATACCGATGGACTCAAGCTTCCTGAAATTAAGGAGTTCGTCCTCCATCTGCTTCCGGGTCGTTATATCCCTTAAGTAAGCCAGAGTGACCGTCTCGCCCCGATACTGCGTTTTTGTCGCCGAGACCTCAACATGGACGGTGGAACCGTCTTTTCGCATACCTTTGAACTCATAGCGTTCCGGTACGTCTTCTCCCGACTGCCGCTTCCTGTTCATCGTCGCGACGAGTTGCGCTGCCTCAGGATGTATGGTCATCGCCTGGCTCTGGCCGATGATCTCGTCGGCGGAATTATAGCCGAACATATCCACGAATCTCTGGTTTACATAGATAAACACATCGTCGTGGACCATGACGACACCGTCATTGGAATGTTCGATGGCCGTCCTGTACCGTTCCTCTGATTCTTTGACGGCCTCCTCGACATTTTTACGGCGGGTGATGTCCGTAAAAAGGGATATGGAGCCGCTGAAACGGTTCTTGCCGTTGAGAATGGGGCTCGCGGAAACGATAACCCAGAGGGGTTGTCCATTCTTTTGGCGAAAGCGGCGTTCGTATTGATCCGATATTCCAAGAGATCTTCGGTGCACCTTTTGACGGTGGTCTTCACGATCCTCTTCGTATATGAGATCATCAAGGGACCTGCCGATCATCTCTTCTTCCCGATACCCGAACATTATCTCTGACTGACGGTTGAAGAGGGTGATTCTGAACTCCCTGTCGGCCACGCAGATGCCTTCATTTGCAGTATCAACGATGTGCCTGTATTTCTTCTCGCTTTCCCGCAGGGCTTCCTCATACCTATGCTCGTTGGTGATGTCTTTCATGAAGATGGCTACTTTCGGCGTTGTGCCATGACTGTCGGGAATGGGATAGAGGACGACTTCAAGCCACAGACCGTCTGCTCTTCCTTCGAATCGGGCCGCTTTCCCTTCCCGCAGCACCGTGCCGACCATCTCCCTCGCCTTTCCTGCCAGCTGCCCGGTCATTACGTCATAGACGCTGGAACCGATGAGCGTGTCGCCGTTAGATTCGTACCTTTGAGCAAATCTATCGTTCAGGGCGAGAATACTCCCGTTTTGCGTCGTTAAAACAACGAGTTCATCGGTGGCATTGATCAGGGCCTGCGCAGTTTCTGCAAGCAGTTCGTCAGGAATCGTGGTCCGGGACGCAGCTTCGTTCCTGGTAGTATCAGAGGGTTTCATCGTTCACATCCGGATAGTATTGATGGAGGCAGCCAGGACAAATTGCGTGGCTGAATTCGGCATCGGAATGATCAGTGATATACTTTTCAACTTCATTCCAGTACCCCCGGTCGTCACGAATCTTCTTGCAATGGGAGCATATCGGCAAAAGACCGTTGAGTTTCTGGATTTTTGTTGTTGCCTGTCTCAGATTCAGGACAAGCGACGACAATTCCCTCTCGAGGTCAATAATCCGCATGCCTGCGGAAACACGGGCATGAAACTCCGTCTTTGTAAAAGGACTGTCCAGAAGATCGTCGGGGCCTGAATCGGGGTCGAAGATGCTTCTTTCGGTGGCACCGCCGTGGGAAATAAGAATGATATAGGGCCGCACCGCGTGAGAGGATAAGCGGATATGGCGGCAGACGGCACCCGTGTCCATTCCCTCCATTGCGCCGTCAATGATCAGGATGGAGGGGTGGTTTTCCAGTTCCAAACGATGGAGGAGTTCCCTGTCATCGAAAACCATGACAGTTTCACAGTCCCAGGAACCGAGATAAGACTCCAGAGTGTGCCGGATGATCGGGTCATCGGCCGCGACGAGCACGCTCGCCGGGTTGCCGTAAGGCGCCCGATCGTGGATGTTGAGATATGTCTGTGTTAACACGATGGCTCATTTCCTTTTCCAGGCATTCTCATGCGGAAAGAGAGAGGAGGATGTTCGTTGAAAAATCAAGGATGTTCGAGCCGGGAACATCCTCCTCTTGAATTGCCAAGCGTTTGTGGTAACGTCTAAAGTGCGATGCAATATATATTGGGGGGTGGCGAAGCCTCTGTGACAGGGGGAAAATGGGGTAGGCGCTTTGGGGGGCACAATCTACCTGTTTTCCGATACTAATGGCGAGTTTTTGATGGGAAACGGGGATGTTCCCCAATCCCTGTGCGCAAGAGGCTTCGCCGGTGGAGGTCACGGGTTCGTCTGCTGTAGCGTAGATGTGAAGGTTCCGAATCATTATAATTAATATAGCAAGTTCCGTGCCAATAATAAATATATTGATATCATTGATGATGATGAAAATTGAGCGGGCAGATATTGTGGAGCTGACGCCATAACTATGGAATCAATTCCATACTAAAGATCACCTAAAAGAATGTTCCGAAAACCCGAAACTTGAAACGGGAAACGGTCTTTTAAGCTACCCTGTAGTCCTTGATCTTGGTCAGAAGCGTTTTATAGTCGATTTCGAGGAGTTTCGCGGCGCGGGATTTGTTGCCTCCGGTAATTGTGAGGGCTCGCCTGATGACCTCCCGTTCGGCATCGCGGGTAGCCTGCAGTGCGACCTGCTTGAGCGGCATGAGGAAGGATGTGCTGTCCTGACGGGCAGACATATCGCCGACGATGAATTCGAGATTCTCCGGTCTGATAACGCCATCCTCGCAGGTAAGTACTGCCCGGCGGATTACATTTTTTAATTCCCGAATGTTGCCCGGCCATGAATATGCCATGAGGAGTTCGGCTGCTTCCGGGGAGAGTTCGCGCATCTGTTTTTCAAGCTCCATGGACGCGGCGGTCATGAGTTTCATGGCGAGAAACGGTATGTCGCCAGGTCGGTCGCAGAGCCTGGGCATGGTGATCATGTATTCACTGAGCCGGAAGAAAAGGTCTTCGCGGAATTTCTTTTCCCGAACGGCATTCTTGATGTCCCTGTTCGATGCGGCGATGATGCGGACATCGACGTTGACGGGCTTTGTACTGCCTATGGGATAAATCCTCTTTTCTTCGACGGCCCTCAACAGCTTGTTCTGAAGCAGCGGGGGGGTGTTTTCTAGCTCGTCGATGAAAAGCGTGCCTGTGTGGGCTATTTCAAAAAACCCGATCTTCTTTCTGTCTGCCCCCGTAAACGCTCCCTTTTCGTGGCCGAAGAGTTCACTTTCGATAAGATTCTCAGGGATGACTCCAACATCAACGGATTGAAAGGTGTTCCGGGCCCTCTTGCTCAGGTCGTGTATGGTTTGCGCAACAACGGACTTCCCGGTCCCCGTCTCTCCCTGTATGATAACCGAGAAATCGGTCTTGGATACCTGGCGTATTTGATTGATCACGTTCTTCATCGTATCGCTTCTGCCGAAAAGGGATTCCAGTGAACCGAGCATGGTATCGTCGAGCTGATTGAGGGCCAGACGGAGGGAATAGGCTTCGATGGCACGTTTTATTGTAAGTATCAGTTTATCGACCTGGGGCGGTTTCGTCAGAAAATCATAAGCACCAAGCTTGATTGTCTGTACCGCTGTCGGAATGTCGGCGTAGCCGGTTACGATAATGACGGGGACAGCTTGATCCGCTTTTTTAAGAGCATTGAGCGTTTCTATACCGTCCATCCCCGGCATTTTGAGGTCTAGAAGAACACAGTGAGGACGTTCATTTCTGAGCACGACTATACCCTCCGAACCGCCGGAAGCCTGCAGGGGAACGAAACCGTTCTTCTTCAATAACGTAGAAAGTACAAGCCGGACGGACCTGTCGTCGTCGATTATGAGGATTTTTTGGGGTTGTGTTGGCTCGGAAAACATATTTATTTATTGATGATATAGTAGAAGGCAAAGGGATGTCAAATCAGAGAATGGGGACCAGGGATCAGGAACGGGAGAATAAAGTATTCTCGGGTGGATGGTATAGGTCCTATGGATCGAATAAGACTTATAGGACCTATTTCTTGTGGTCAAACCCTCCGGCCTTCGCCGGAATGACGAGGTCCCTATCCGCCGGTTCCTGTTCCCTGGTTCATTGTCATCAGGAGGTCGACGAGGGGTATCAGGGCAGGCACTCTTCTGAGCTGACCGGAGATCATATCGATAAGGGACATGTTGACGGAAGCCTTGGACATCTGGAGGTTCAATGTCTTTATATCGGCGGCAAGGTCGATCTTTGCAGTTTCGGACAGGGACGGGTCGTTCTGGACAAGCATCTCCATACTTGCAATGATGTGCTGGATGCCTTCGTTGCCGACAGGGGGCTGTTCGGTATCCGGAAACGGCGGCGATGCCGGCGGGGTCTCCTGCGCAAAAATCGCGTCGGTCACGCCCGGTTCCGTACCGGCCAGTTGAGCGCGGTAGCGCTGGTATTCCCCGATTATACCTGTTTCCCCTCCCTGGCGCACAAAGGTTTCTCCCATCTGAGTGATAAAGGCGCTTAGAGAGCTGACGTGGTCGAAAGCGAGCAGGATATATCCTTTGTCTTCGAGAATACGACATGCATCAAAAAGCTGGCTGTGGTCTTCAAGACCGAGATCGGTGGCTATCTCGTTCACTAATAGAAAATAATTAGTGTGACCGAGCTTCTCCGTCTCTTCATACATGGCGGCGAGCAGAAGCTCTGAAAGTTCGTCGATAGTCATTGCGTCCATGGGGGTTTATTATAGCAACTTATGACGGGCAGAGAAACAGTTTTGTGCGATTTGCAGCGGCAGGGAATAACATGAGGAGTAAACGACAGGCAGTTTTTATCGTGATGTCCCGCTGTCGCCTGAGAACAACTCCTTGACGGTAATGAAGAATGAGGCGACTATGCTTACGATCCCCCCGAAGATCAGGAACGATTTCTGTAACGACCAGGCGTTCTGGAACAACGAAACATCTAGTTTGGCCAATGCTGTGTTGATCTGGTCCGATATGAGGGGAAAGATGAAGATACCCAGGAAGAAGACTATGGAAAAAAAGATGGAGGAGTTTTTAAGAAACTTGAAGGACATACGGATAGCCTGGGCTGACACTTCCAGGAGTTCCAGCCTGCTTTCGAGCGAAGAGAGCTCGTTGGAAATATTCCGGCAGGTACTGAAACAGCTTTCGAATTCTCCGGACGACTCGAAATATCGTACGTCCCCTATCTGTGCGAGGGAACCCTTGAGATAGGCAAGCCGCCTGCGGTGTTTCTGCGTCAACTGGGAGTACCGGTAAGACGTGAGGAACTCCTCCGCTTTTTGAAAACGTGTTTTCAGCTCCTGTGTGATGGAGGTAATTGCGTGGATTTGTTCGTTGAGAGCAGTCTTGCACATCATCTTGATGGCGTTGCACCGGTGAGGTGCGTCAAGGCAGCCAAAGTAGCTTTCCGATTGTATCTGTCTTTCGATTTCAAGAACGACCGGGTCGATCGATTTGAGGGCGGTGAGCGGCAGAAGGGTTCGGGATCGGGCAAATTCCATGCGGGCATCTTCGAAGTGGGAGAGGGCGTCCTTCTTCGCATCGGCCAGAAGCTCCGTCAAATGAACATATATGGTATTCCGATGTTGAGACAGTTCGGGGTCTATAAGGGAGATGACAAAGAAATCCCGGTCTTCCCCGATAAGGCGGATGAGTCTTTGAAAGGCCGACTTTTCATTGTTCTCCTCAAATGCCAGGATTATGTCCTCATAGACGGCATCATGGCATCCCGAATCGAGGAGGAGCACCTCGCGTAAGGTACTTTTGAATTTCCTGGAATCCCCTGACAATTTATAGAGTCGCGCAAGGATCATGGAGACGTATATCTTCCGGATGGTCGTGTCCGCAAACTCGAGCGCTTTCGTCAGGTCCGATATGGCTGCCGGGACGTTCTCCAGTTCCATGTTGAGAAATCCCGAGACACATAATGCTTTGTAGTCCCGGGGTTTTCTTTCGAGGGCCAGTTTGAGAAATGATCGGGCCTTGTCATAATTGGAGACGCGAAGCGAATCCTGTGCCAGCCAGGCGAATCCTCCCTGATTTTCTGCCTGTGCCGCCCTGAGTGTTTCCCATGAGCCCGCAGTGGTGTTCCAGACGATCTGAGAAAAGCGGAGTTGGTACAATGACTTAATGTCGTAATATGCGTGGACGGCGAGGTCCTTCCTGTCGGGTGCTGAGTCCACGGAAAAAGGATTGACTCCCGCCTCGATATCCACAGGCGACCCCCCCCTCAGGGATAGGGCTATCTCTTCAATGGACGGCATGGGAAGGTATCCCAGGTGGTGGAAGGATCTACCTGGCTCGGTCAGGGCCCTGGACGGGCAATCGGTGATCTTGTGATGCCTGCTCCCGCAATAAAAGCACGGTGTGTATGTTCCCTCAGCGTCGGCGGGCTGGGGGTCGGGAAGCGCATCTTTCGATTGCTGCTGGCCCGATATCCTGAAGAGGCTGCCTGTGGATTCGAATTCCACGACGGCCCCTCCGGCTACGCGATTATGACTTCGCATTTGCTGGCACACATCCGCCGTTACATAGATGCTGCCGTAGGGAACAGTATCGAGTTCCGGTCCCGGGCCGCTTGAAAGAATCGTTTCTTCATCACGGGCAGAGGCATTCGTTATATAGATCTTCAGGGGAAGGCACGTGCCCGTCGGGGCCTGATTCCCGGTAAGCCGGGCAAGTATCCTTTCTGATGCCTGAACCGCCGCGGAGGTCTTCGTGTAGACCAGCACCGGTTTATTGTCGCGCGACCTTTCCACGCAAAGACATGCATCTTCAAAGGGATCACCCTCTTCACGAGGGGGCAGGTCGGCCGCATCCACAAGAGCGCCCATCTCAGGGTGAAGGGGATCGGGTACGAGGACCACGAGGACTCTTCGCGCAGGAGCCCCTGCCTGCACATTTTCCCAGACGACCTTGTATATCGTCAGACCGTCGGGGACATTTTTCATGTTCCAGAAATCGATGCGCTCGAACTGTATCGAAGGGACGCTTCTTGTACTTGCGTATACCTCATGGGAGACAAATATCTGATCCCCCCCGGCCAGATTGGTCAACTTCGCGGCAACATTGACAACGTCACCGTATATGTCTTTCTCCTCGACGATCACCTTACCGTGGTGTAATCCGATTCTGACATGGATCTGGTCGTCCGGGGTACTCTGCTGGTTGTGGAGCAGGAACCTGTGCTGCATGGAGATTGCCGCCTTAAGAGCCTCCGCAGGGTCCGGAAAGTACACAAGGACGGAATCGCCGACTTCCTTTATGAGCGATCCCCCATAGTCCTCCACGATCGACATGGCCATATGGTGATGTGTTCTGAGCATTTCCCGGCCGCGGATGTCGCCATGGGTCTTGAAGAAAGTTGTCGAACCCACCACATCGGTGAAAAGTACGGCAATGTCCCGCATCGATGCGTCAGGGTATGCTTCCATAAGGGAGGTGAGGAAATTTTGTACGGGTTTTTCTTTCGAGGCGGCATTCAGGCTCATGGCGGTCGGTGTATTTATCGGCAGGGTGTCGATAAACTTTAACTCAGGCCGAAGGGATCACCATTTAGGAGTCTTCACCGGGATAGTCGGAAGGACCGGGCCGAAACGACCGGGATCTTTTCTTTTCTCCTGTGAGGTGTTTGATGTGCAGAGTCTTTTCTTTTGCCCTCCGGGAACGCCTTCTTTTCTGGCGCCGTATCTTCTCTCTCGTCTGCTGCTGTTTGCTTTCCCGTCCGAGGGCGATGTTCTCGATCTTGTCCGCCAGAATACGCCTGGCCAGGAACCTGTTCATGGCCTGAGACCGTTCCTGCTGGCATTTGACCTCGACTCCCGTGGGGATGTGCTTGAGGTACACGCAGGTGGCAACCTTGTTGACATTCTGCCCCCCATGTCCCGAAGAGCGTATGAATCGTTCGATAATGTCCTTCTCGTCGATTCCGAGCTGCTCCATCCTCTCCTGAAGGACCTTTTCCTTGTCGGGACTCACCGAAAATTTTGTTGGCAGCGCCATAGTTAACCTCTCCGATAGAATATACACCAGGAAACGGGGTTTCAAAACGGTAAAGTTCTTTTTGGACCGTCAGGGGGGACAATTCGTTCGCGTGAAAAGTAATATCAGTCCTGAAAGAGAAAAGCGGATGCGTTGTTCAGACAGATATGTTTTGGGGAATGGAGGTAAAAATATGGGTGGTATCGGAAAAACATTGTCGGTCTCAGTCCTCCTCGTAGCCACGTTTTCAGGATGCGGCCGGGAGGCGGCGATCAAGGAGCCCGTGAAGACAGGAGCCGTATCGGATGTACGACACGGGAAGGAGCTTGAGGAGATCAGAAAGAGCCTCAGGGGGGACATCAAAATAAAGCTCAGGAGAGATGGAAAAGGGGCCTACTCGTGGGAGATTGCCGGAAAAGACCCGCAGGAGATCATCCGGGCTGATAGTACTCTGAGCAAAAGGATCAGTGACGGGAAGCCCGAGTGAGACCGATGGACCGGGCATAGGCGAGAGCCTCTTCGTACTCCCGACCGGTTATTCTCCGGGAAATCTCAGGAAGGTCATCAGCGCGGTGACAGGGGTAATACTGGGACATGATGTTGACGTATGAATCGCGGGATATTTCGGAGGCTATGAAATCAAGCACGGCCCGGGTGTCTCCGGCAGCACCAGGCATTACGAGATGCCGTATCAGGAGCCCCCGTCGTGCGATCCCGTTTTCGTCCGTAACGAGGTCTCCGACCTGCCTGTACATTTCCTTGACCACGGGCGACACGACGACGGGATAATCCTCGGCCCGGCAATACCGTGAGGCGAGTGCCGGATTCATGAATTTGATGTCGGGCATGTAGATATCGAAAATTCCCTCGAGGAGTCCTATCACATCCTGTGAATCGTAACCGCCGGTATTGTATACCAGGGGAACAGTGAGGCCCTTCTCTATCGCAAGGGGAAGAGCCTTGACGATCTGGTGTATATAGTGGGTTGGAGTGACAAAATTGATATTGTGGCAACCTTTCCCCTGTAGATCCAGCATGACATCGGCAAGGGCCGCCGCCGAACAACTGATGCCTTCTCCGCGGATGCTGATCTCAAAATTCTGACAGAAGGCACACCTCAAATTACAGTGTGTCATAAAGATTGTCCCCGAACCCCCGGTTCCCACCAGGGGTTCTTCCTCGCCGAAATGCGGCGAAGCGGACGAAACGTAGAGGTCGTAGGGGGCGTTGCAGTATCCGCGGTCACCACCCATTCTGTCGGCCATGCATCTTCTTGGGCAGAGGATGCATGGAGCCGACAGGGAGAGGATTGCCTCAAGCCTGTCTTCAAGCAGGCCGCGGGAATATAATCTCCTGTAGGCGGGGAAATCGGTCATGACCCTTTAAAAATATAACACAATGGGTTATCATTATAGCATAAAGAATCGCGGCAAAGGGGTCGACCATGAAGAAATTCGAACATACCGTCAGAATTTACTCTTTGGAGGAGCTGAAGAGGAGAGGGGTTGATATCGAGAAAGAGAACAATCTCATTTATGCCTGCAGGCCCGACGGTGAGTGTGAAGTTCATGAAGTGGGGGCTGAACAGCTCGATAACCTTTCTGCATTGTTGAATGAAATGGGCACATCGGGGTGGGAACTTGTTCAGCTTGTTTTCCATCAGTCGGGCATCGTCAGTTTCTGGAAGAGACCCGTCCCGGTCCCGCAAGAAGCATAAACAGGAGGTATGGGTATGCCCTTGACGCCTTGGAAATCCATGTGGGAGACGAAGTTTCCTTCTTTGCGTGAAGAAATGGACCGGGTATTCGAGGAATTTTTCGGCGAGGCCGGTTTCCCATCGCTTCGGGAGGCGGACTGGCTTCCTGCGGTGGATGTCCTCGAAAGGGAACAGGATATCGTCGTCAATATGGACATACCCGCAATAGATCCGAAGGAAGTGTCGATCACGATACTCGGAGACAAATTGATTGTGGAAGGTGAACGCAAGCGCAGCGAGGAATTCAAGGAAGAAGATTACTACCGTGCCGAAAGAGTACACGGGTCTTTTATGAGGAGCGTCCAGCTTCCAGCCGAGGTTGTCGGTGAGAAGGCCGGCGCCACATACAAGGAAGGTGTGCTGACTATTACGGTGCCGAAGTCCCGCAAAATAGCGGTGAAAGAGATCAAGGTCAGCGTTCGGCAAGCAGAACCTGTGCCGACTGCCGGGCAGGCCCTGAAGCAACGGAGGAAAAAATGAAAGAAAGAGTTCAGCAGGTACTTGAAAAGATCAGACCGCTCCTGCAGAGGGACGGGGGAGATATTCAGCTCATCGATGTCGTCGATGGCGTTGTGAAGGTGAAGCTTCAGGGAGCGTGCGGAAGCTGCCCGATGAGCATGATGACACTGAAGATGGGTGTGGAGAAACAGCTCAAACAGGAGATCCCCGAGGTCAAGGAAGTAGTCTCCGTTTGAAACAGACAGGTGGTATTCGGTTGAGAGCGGGCGATTCTTGTAAGGTCCCGGCCAAGAATGTCTTCTGAAAAACGTTTGTTCATAATAGATGACGAGGAAAGCCTTCTGGCCGTCTTGCAAGAGTTCCTTCAGCAGTTCGGCCTCAAGGTCTTCGTATACCAGCGCATGCCCGACCTGCAAAAGGAACTGTCGGAAAAGCGGCCGCATGCCGTTCTTTGCGACATAATTCTGCCCGGAATCTCGGGTATAGAGATCCTCAAGGAAATAAAGAGGATCGATCGCCGCATACCTGTGATAATGATGACAGGGTATGCCGACGAGACAGAGCGTCTGGAATCCTTGAGCAACGGGGCATACGCCTTGCTTACCAAGCCCTTTAAGAGCTTCGAGGAGCTTTTCCATATCGTTAACAACAGCATGGACCATTACATGGAGGTCTTGAGGACCCAGGAACTGACCGAAGAGGTCGAAGAGCGCTTTCGGCGGGAAAAAATAAACATCCTCGAGCTGGAGTTTCTCAAGAACCTTCAGCACATGATAGGGGAGACGGAGGATCCCGTCTTCGTTCTGAGGAATGCCTACACGCTCCTCAGGAGCTTCATCGAATTCGAGTTCTTCGGGACGATGCTCATGGCGGGTCAGGAGGCCGACATTCATATCCTGCCGGAGGCTGATCGAGACCCGAAGCTTCAGCACAGCATGATGTCGGTGCTTGCCGGCGGGAAGGACACCGCAGCCGTCATTCCCGGTATAGAGTCGACCGTTTCGGACCTCAGAACGACGAACCGCTTTTACGGGTACGCGGCTCTCTACAGGCATGAATCTTTCTATGATGAGGAAAGGTCCATATTCTCCCGTTTTTGTTCCCACATCGCCTTGACTCTCGAAAAGATCAGCCTCTTCGAAGAGATCCGGACCCTTTCGCGACACGACGGCCTCACCGGCGCTTACAATCATGCCTGCATCGTGGGGGAACTGGCGGCGGAGATCGAGCGGTCAAAGCGGTATAGCAGCCCCTTTTCGGTGATTCTCTTCGATGTGGACGATTTCAAGACCGTAAACGACCAGTACGGACATCTCGCCGGAGACCAGGTGTTGAAGGGAATAACGCGGATCGTAAAGGAGAATTTGCGGGCAATCGATAAAGTGGGCAGGTATGGGGGAGAGGAGTTTCTTGTTATCCTGCCGGAAACTTCTGCCGATAAAGCCATCATGGTCGCCGAGCGTCTCAGGATCGCGGTGGAAAAAGCCGTTATCGAATCTGACAACAACCTTATCCATTCCACTGTGAGCGGCGGCGTAGTAGCCTATACCCCGGGGCGCCAGGAAAAAGACCTTATAAAAAAAGCGGACGATAATCTCTACCGCGCGAAAAAGGACGGAAAGAACAGGACATACTATGAAGACTTTTGATGAAGCGGTTGACCTGCTGCGCGCTTTCCTGCGTATAGATACAACAAACCCCCCGGGTAATGAAGAGAAGGCGGCGCAGTTTCTCGAGGATATCATTAAGAGTGAAGGACTGACCGCCGAATTGTATGCAGCCGCACCAGGGCGGGCAAACCTTGTATCACGCATCAAGGGGAAACGTGGCGGCAAGCCGATCATCCTCCTTGGCCACATCGATGTCGTGCCCGCAAGGGAAGATGAATGGACGGTCCATCCCTTTGGCGGGGAGGTGAAGGACGGATATCTCTACGGCAGGGGTGCCATCGACATGAAATCTCAGGTCATATGTCAACTCCTTGCCTTCCTCGATCTGGCTCACAGGGGGATCACCCCCGGAAGGGACATTATTTTTCTGGCCACCTGCGACGAAGAAGTCGGCGGGGCCAACGGGGTTGAATACATGCTCGATAAGGTGCCGGACCTCAGGGATGCATCGTTCGTGCTGAGCGAAGGAGGTTGCCTGATCGAGGAGGACGGCTTTGTCCACGCCCAGGTGTCGGTTACCGAAAAGAAGCTGAGCCAGTTTATCATCAGGGCAAAGGGCAGGGGCGGACATGGGTCGATGCCGCACGGCGACAACGCCAACGAAAAAATTGTCGCCGCTTCGCAGCGCATTCTCTCACAGGCATGGCCCCTGAAGAGCATGCCCGTTACATCAGCCTACCTGGGAGGCGTCCTGAAAGGCAGAAGAATCGGCGGCGCAAAATTTCCTCCCCTGAAGGAGGCCCTCAAAGTAAAGAAATGGAGAGATTTTTTCGAGGGCAATGAGATCTACAATGCGATCCTTCGCAATACGGTGACCCTGACCATCCTGAAGGGCGGCGAAAAGGTCAACGTCATACCCGCGGAATCATCTGCGTATTTCGATGCAAGACTTTTGCCTTCCGAAACGCATGAGCAATTTTTCAAGAAGATACGGCAGCTTGCCGGGAAGGACGTAGAGATCGAAAGAATCGGGGAGAAGATAACCACGCCCGGACCTTCACGATACAACACGATCTATTTTCAGGGTATTGAACGCTGTGTCGCATCGCTCAGAAAGGACGTCCCGGTTCTTCCTTTCGTAACGACGGGAGCGACGGACCTCAGGTACTTTAGAGACCTGGGGATCCCGTCATACGGGTTCTTCCCGGTCATCCTCACGAAAGAAGAGCATATGAGGATGCATGGTAAAGACGAACGAATATCGCTGGAGAATATAAAGGAAGGATTGGAGGGTTGTAAGGGTATCGTAGATTTCCTTGCATCCGACCGGATTCCATAACGATATTTCTTGACAAAGAATTGTTATTCTGTTGAAAATAATACGTGAATTTATTAACAAGTCTAAAAAAAATATAGAAAAATCGTTATCTTGAAGGAGGTGAAGTAATTAATCACTCAAAATCCAGGCGATACGCCATTATGGGGGTAGTATGAAAGAAATAATGCAAGGAAACGCAGCAATTGCAAGAGGTGCCTGGGAAGCTGGTGTGAAAGTCGCGGCTGCATATCCCGGAACACCAAGTAGTGAAATTCTCAAAGACGTTGCCGACAATTACCCGGAGATCTACGCTGAATGGTCACCAAATGAAATGGTGGCGGTTCAGGTAGCGAGCGGTGCCGCGATTGCCGGTGCAAGAGCGATGGCATCCATGAAGCACGTCGGTATGAACGTGGCTTCCGATGCCTTGATGACCCTTGCCTACACGGGTATCAAGGGTGGTCTCATGATCGTCGTAGCCGACGACCCGAACGTCCATAGTTCCCAGAACGAGCAGGACAGCCGGAACTGGGCCCGTTTCGGAAAAGTCCCGATGCTGGAACCCGGCGACGCACAGGAATGCTACGAATTCGCCAAAGCCTCCTTCGACATCAGTGAAAAGTTCGACACCCCGGTCCTCCTGAGAACGGTAACAAGAATTGCCCACGCCGATTCACTGGTGCAGACAGGCAAGAGAGTCGAGTCGAAAATGCCCATGGGCCTCGACCCGAAAGAGGCAACAAAGTATGTCATGGTTCCTGCCAACGTCCGGCCGAGAAGAAAAATCATCGAAGAACGGATGAGGAAGCTTGAGGCATTTGCGGACAAGACCAAGCTGAACAAGATGGAGATAAACAGCAAGAGCGTAGGCATCATCGCCAGCGGTGCCGCATACATGTACGCAAAGGAAGTCTTTCCTGAATATTCCTTCCTGAAGCTCGGTATGGTTTGGCCGCTTCCGAAAAAGATGATCGCCGATTTCTTCAAGCAGGTGAAGAAGGTCATGATCATCGAAGAACTCGACCCGTTCTTTGAAACAGAGATCAGGGCGATGGGCTACAAGGTTTTTCACGGCAAGGACATCATTCCCAATATGTACGAACTGTCACCCGAGATCGTCGAGCAGGCCATAAAGGGTAAGGCCTACAAGGCACCCAAGATCAAGGTAAAACCGGAAGATCTTCCGAGAAGACCGCCGAACCTTTGTGCCGGCTGCTCTCACAGACCGCTTTTCTATGCCCTCAAGAAACTGGGCGCCTTCGTATTCGGCGACATCGGCTGTTATACTCTGGCAGTTGCTCCGCCGATTTCCGCCCTCCATACGACGATCTGTATGGGTGC
>DNYO01000233.1 GCA_003506795.1 Deltaproteobacteria bacterium | reverse complement strand
AATATCTTCGCCCGCTCGATACCACGAACCATGATGTGCTGGACAGCGCCTGCTGCATCTATGCGGGATCCCCTTGGCATGTCCCTCTATTAGAAAGGGTTGGACCGCCCTGTCAAGCAGAATGTTTATAAGTTAACAGCGTCCCGTATCCCGTACCAAGGAGATGTCAACCAATCGTCATTTAATTTTCATCATCCCTTAATTTAATTGGAATATCTTCCTCCGATATAGATCAAAAACAATGACGGACACCAGCCTGACGGGGAATAAGGTGATTCACCGCTGGATTCATGATGTCCTGTCGGGTCCGGAATACACGATCATTTATATCGACCTGGATCATTTCAAAGGATATAATGACACCTACGGGTTTTCTGAAGAAAAAATGAAGCAGAAAACGGCGGAGACGGGCAGAAGCGGGTATTTATATGAACGCCGAATGCAGCATCCCTAACCGAATAAACGACAGGGTACGATGAGAAAGAAAACCAAAATCGTAGCAACGTTATCCGACAAAATCGGCTCCGTTGAATTTATTGAAAGGCTCCATCAAGCGGGAATGGATGTCGTCCGGCTCAATACCGCCTTCCAATCCATGGAGGGGGCTCTGAGAATCGTCCGGAACGTCAGGCAGGTTTCCGACCGGCTTGCCGTCATGATCGACACCAAAGGACCGGAAGTCCGAACCACCGAGGCATCCGAAGAAATCCGCATCGGCAAGGGCGATCTCGTCACCATCCAGGGCGATCCCGGCAAACGATCGACGCGGGATTGCGTTTATGTCAATTACGGAGGATTTGTCGCCGAAGTGCCCCTGCAAAGCCACATCCTTATCGACGACGGTTCTCTGGACTTCCAGGTACGCGAGAAGAAAGGGAGCGCCCTGATCTGCGAAGCCCTGAACGGCGGGACGATAGAGGGGCGCAAAAGCGTGAATGTCCCCCGGGTAAGTTTTCAACTGCCCTCCCTCAGTGAGAAGGATAAGGAGTTCATCCGGTTCTCGATCCGGGAAGAGATCGATTTCATCGCCCACTCCTTTGTCAGGAACAAGGAGGATGTTCTGGCCATCCAGAACATTTTGGACGAGCACCGAAGCCCCATCAAAATCATCGCCAAGATCGAAAACCAGGAAGGGGTTGACCGGATCGACGACATTATCGACCACGCCTATGGGATCATGGTTGCCCGCGGCGATTTGGCCATTGAGATCCCCTATGAAAAGGTTCCGGGCATTCAGAAAATGCTGATCAATAAATGTATCTCGAGGCGCAAACCGGTTATCATCGCCACGCAGATGCTCCATTCCATGATTCATGATCCCCGTCCGACCCGGGCGGAGGTCAGCGATATCGCCAATGCCATTTACAGCAAAACCGACGCCCTCATGTTAAGCGCTGAAACGGCCCATGGGGCGTATCCCGTCGAAGCGGTAACCACCATGGCCACAGTCGCCGTCGAGGTCGAGAAGTCGCGGAGCGATATCCATGATACCCGGACCGTTGTCCTCACCAATGAACGCTCCGCGTTTCTCACCAAAACGGCTGTTGAGGCCGCCATCAAACTCAATGCCAAAGCCATCATCGCCGATACCACGTCGGGGTCTTCCATTCGCAATATGGCCGGTTTTCGGGGCCGCAAGCCCGTGTTCGCCCATTGCTACGACCGACCGACCATGAGACAGCTTTCCCTTTCGTTCGGCGTTTTCCCGGAATTTATCGAAAAGACGCAAAGCAGCCGGGAATTCGTTCACCGGGCGCTTCAGAGCCATCTAAAGTCGGGCACCCTCACGGAAGACGATCTCGTCGTGGTCATCGCAGGAAACTTCGGAGGCAGATTCGGAGCCTCCTTTATCGAGATCAGCCCCGTAAAACAACTGCTCCTGGATAAACTGATCTGATTTCGATCCGGTCCTTTGACACCGGGAGGATATCTTTTCGTCTGAAAGAGACGTCTTGGGCGGACTCGAACCACGGACCCACTGGTTAATCCGCCTCTGGCGGACTCTACCGACCAGAACCTCGCAAACCAACATTGACCCTCAAAAAAACAAAGGCCCGCCACTTATTCATGGCGGGCCTTCCTTAATTTCTGGCTCCCCGTATGCAACCCTTTTCATAACCGTTCTCGTTCTCCGGCTGTTAACCGAAAACCGTTGTGATTCAATGAGCTATCAAAGAGCATGTGGCCCCCGGTAGGACGGAAACCCTGACAACCCCATTTTCCCACTCACCTTACCAAAGGGTGTGTCGTAAGTCGAGTCGTGAGTTTGTCGCAAGTTCCGGAGCCCTCAATCATCCGGCCCTCGATGGGCAGTAGCGTCTTCGTCTACCCAATCCTCCTCAATGTAGGACATGCCCTTTCGACCCGGAACCTTGCGTGCGGGCCCGGGCCGGTAAATGGGGCAGCTTTTCGGGCCGTAGCAAAAGGCTTCGAACCGGTACTGTTTCTTTGACGGATTCCACTGGTCGATGATCATCTCCACCGGCATTCGACAGCCCCAGATACAAGTCGCGCACTTGGCGTCATAAGTCCGGGTATCCAGGCGACGATGTCCCCGAGCCCGGTAGGTTTCCAGATCAGGTGGTACGCCATGAAACGGTGGATCAGCCGAGGGCTTGTTTTCCACATTCTTGACGACCTTGATCCCGCTGGTCTTGTAAAACGTCGCTGTTTCTTTCCTCGGGTCATCGACAGGGGCCGACTGCCCCTGGATTTCCATGCCTGTCTGAAACCGGTGCTTCTCGTACGCAGCTTCACCGACCGCGATTAGAAATTCGCCGGCATCCCCGCCGCAAATCCCATCAATGCGAAGCACATACCCCTGGTAACTGTGGCTGCGTTGATCGAAGGACCTCGTTAGCCTGATGCGAGGCTGAACGGCCGAGATCCGCCCCGCCCAAGCTTCCTTTCCCGAGCTCCCCCTTGGGCCAGTCATCATTCTTCTCCTACCTAAGCGATTCTGCACAGCACCCGCTGGATGCAATTGATGCGCTCAATGCCGATCACACCTATGGTGATCCGGCGGGTAGCAATGAAAATAAAGTTGAAGCCGTTGGTCAATTTCTTTGCCCAGCAGGATGCTCTCCTCATTCCTTGGAAACTAATCCAATGTAAAAACACCCGCAAAGGGTTTTTGTATTGTCAAAGCCGTTGTAATTTTGTGCATAATTTAAATTTTCGACGTACACCTCGATTCCCTCGTTGGTGCCATTCAAGAGTATATTGCCAGCTTGGTTATTCGTTATATGGGTTAAACTGCGGCTGTTCCAGTCGTCGTAAGCAAGATGCTCAGAGTTGGCACATCCAAATAGTGTCAACTTAGGATTGAGAACGTCCAGAAAATCAAAAGAGCGGTCCGAATCACGACCGTGATGTGGAGCGATCAGGACAGCGCAGTTTTCGACTAGGTTTGAGTGGTTGTCTAATACATATTCCCAGGTGTTATCGTGTGCATCTCCTGGGAATATGATTTTTCCACCACACGTTCGATATACAAGAACATATGAAGCGTCATTCGGATCTCCAGCGCCATTTGCCGCGGACACCAGTTCAGAATCTGGCGCAACGATATCAAGACAGTCCCCCCCGGTCATCCGGCTCACCACGGTTAGCATATTGAAGGCGGCTTCCAGCCTTGGGGGTAACGACCGTTACGCCGCTGCATTTGCCATCACGTACCGTGACGTAATGGTCCCAATCATCTTCGTTGTAACTCCCCCCAGAAAAGTCAGGCTTGGCCTTACGAACGCCAGAATCCCAGAAATTGAGAATGCCGATTTCATCGCACAATTCCTTAAAGCCATCCATGTGGTCCATGTCAGGATGCGTCAAGATGAATCGGAATACCTTTGAAATGCCAATCCTTTTCATATAGGAAATTGGCTCCGTTGCATATTTCCGCATGCCATAGTTCCCGGAACCTGTCTTGGCGATGCCGATGTGTCTGCCAAACGCTTCCAAAAGAGCTTTATGTGTGGCGCTTCCACCATTGCATATGTCTACAACAGTAGTGCGACCGCTTCCATGCTGGATAATCGAGCAGTCACCGTCACCAACATTCATGAAATGCACTACTGGCATTGTCGCCTCATTGCGTTGATGTCTCGTAACCTACCTACTCATTTAGCTTTTTTGGCGTCTGCGGACCTGATGCACCCAAGGCGGCAACAGCACCAAAAAAACTCTCCGCGTAATAGTGAGCCCTCTTGCGTACATAAGCCGGAAGCAAAATGGCCATTGCCAGTGCTCCGAGGGCAATGGTCGTGGAAACGAGTGCCCATAAAATGGCACCAGTTTCCCAGATATATGCGTACCAACAGCCCACAAGGCTGATTAAAGCGAAAGTCATCCAGACTGGCCGGAGCCCCGTAAGATTTCGAGCAAAGCCATAATCAACGTTGTGAAGCTGCACACGTTCCGCTTCCGGAGTTTTCCACATTTTACTCCGTAGCGCTTTAACAGCATCATTGATCGTCGCTTTGAGCACATCCGGATCAGCAGCATCCACGGCCTTTTGGATGTCTATTTGAACAAGACTCATGATGGCTTGATACCAGCGCTGTTTTTGTTGGATGGAGACCGATTTCTCATCAGGATGGAGCCACCGGTTTGTTGGAGCATCATGGGGCCAATCTGGCCACAATTTGTCCTGCAAACGGTTACCGAATGCTGACGCAAAATGCGAGAGTGCAACCGCCACGACCGCTCCAAGCCCCACGCCAGCAATGAGCAATTTTCCCCATTCAAGTAGAGGTACGCCAAACGTAGTGGCCACAGGCAGTAACGGAAAGAGAGAAAGGACTGCAGGGAGGAACCGGGCCTTCCTTTCATAATGGGCGCTGAGGTTGAAATAATTAAGCCATGACTTATTCATCGAACACCCCTGGTAAAAGATTCTCTTCTTTCATGATTTCTCCAACATAGCAGCTTGTGTGTCCAGGGTCCCCTACGATCATCATCAATCCTGGCAATCCATCAGCCTGCATCAACTCAGTTAACCAAGCGAACACCTTGAGATCGTCACCACTAGCTGCCGCACGCACATTTGGAGGGTGCGAATGCCACTCGCCGATATACTCAAGCATTCCTTGGGTCTTTTCCTCTAAATCGTTTACTGCCTGCCTCAGCCCCTTACGCCCACGAATATACAGCGTTGGCCACTCCTCGCTATCGGATGGTGATGGCAAAGCGTCAACGATGTAGAGAATTTTTCTATCCAGGTCGAAAGAACCGAGAAGAACGCCGCCTGTCTCGTTTGGGAGTCTATCTTTACGGAACATGCCAAGCTTATGTAAAAGGCCTTCATCGGTGATTACATTCCAGCTTTGTGTACGATGATGAATCACGGGGGCTAATTCAATATCAATCCGGTCTACTTTTCCACAGCCTTCTTCTTGCCAGATAGCCGCGGTGGCGCTGTGATCGCCAATCGCATTTCTAATCGCCTGTGCTCCGATGGCAGCATGCAGCGCTACGAGGTTCTGTGGAAGCGTACTGGTGATGTCTCGGCAGGATTGTCCGTAGCGGCTTCTGTTTCCCGTTGTTTGGAAATGTTTCTCTATCTTATTGTTATTGGCTACAGCCCTATAGTATTGCATCTCAAGGGCATCCAGCGGCATCGTCCTGCCTTTGTCCTCAGCGAGCAAGACAAGGGCGCGTCCCGATGGTGTCAGAAAAAGGGACATACGCCGTGCATCGCTTTCAACGTCACGGACTATTTTTCTCGCAACAGCGATTGACGTGGACATATCCAAAACTGCTTCTGCGTTTTGGAAGGCTTTTACGATATCTGTATTCCGTTCGCCGGGTGCCAGCACATCCACCGATAATGCAGTGAAAAGGTCTTTATCACCGGCAATCGAGTTCGCGAGCAATGCCATGGCCTCCGCTTTTTTCCATCCGACAAAATGACCAATCAGAAAATGTCGCGCGATATTGTGGGGCATTAGCCGGTCGTGATCAACGATGGTCCAGGTCCCAAAGCCGCTGCGAGCAAGGTTCATTATTGTCTGTGAACCGAGAGCCCCGGCTCCAATCGCGACAATTCGAATGTCGTCCATCGTACTGAAGCCGTTGAGGCTGGCAGCCGTTACGCGAGTAAGCTGGAAAGATACATTGAGGACATCGAGACCGACATTCTCACCACGTTTCGACGTGTCTGGACTGAGAAGGAGGCCAACCTGTTTATCTTGTATGTCCCAGAGCCCGATTCTGATACCAAGATCACGTATTCGTAGGTCGCCAGCGTTTTCTCCGGTTCTTGCCGCATCTCCCAGAAAGAAAGCCCATGTGTCGACAGCTTCAATCTCATCATCGTCACTTCTTCTTTTAGGGAACTGGATGACGAGAAGGATATGCGAGTCGAGGATAGACTTTTTGTTATTCAGCCAATTCTTGAGGCGGCTCCGTAGCTCAGCAAGAATATCAAGACCTGCACGATCAACCAAAGCAGACAGATCGGCTAAAGTGATGGGTCTCTTATAAATTACCCCGTGGGTCTGAGGAGGACATCGGTGTACGCTGGCAATGATGTTCAACGCTCCATCTTGGGGTTGCTGTTGTTGAGCAATCAAAAATAGCTTCTCTTTCTCAACCGGACGAACACTACCAATAAAAATCGGTCGGGCGTCATCGGCTTCTTCTAAGAGACGGTCTGGAAGCACAAGATGCCCAACGTAGTCAATTAGAATTTGTTCTAAGGGTTGATCCTCCTGATGGAGCTCTCCTCTCGCGGTGAGTGCAAGCCAATCCCGAATTCGATGAACGAAACGTGGGGATGTCCAACGACGTTTAATGTCTTCATATCGTTCGGAGTAGATGCAAAGATTTCGCGGGAATTCTTGAATGTGAAGGTTGAGATGGGGAACCTGTGGAAAGTCTTTTCGCAGTGCGTGAACAATTGGGAAGGTGCTATCATCCTTGTGAAAGGTCGCAGCAATTCTCTCTGACGGACTGACGGGATAGCGGCATAACTGAGGCACCTCAACCTCCACATTGAAGACGACCGTCTCGAGGGTACCCATTTTTCGGCATTCTACAGGGCTGGCAAACGGAATCTTACATTCATCCAGCATGAGCACGAGGTCACGAACCTTCTCGATTTCAAGCTGGTCTAAACGCACGATTTCGCCATCTGCTTCAAAAAAATCGGTTTCCATTCGCTTTAGCCTGCCCGCGGGGCGCGCTGTGAGGTGGCAACATAGGCTGCCCCGAGAACACTTTTCTTGAGTGTTCCTTTGGTTCTCCCGATTTCGATCACTATAGGCTTCGGGGCCTTAGACGTCGGGTGCTCCATTGTAACTACGAACTGTCCGCGGAGGGCGGTAGCAACTTCCTTGTAATACTCGGCTGCTTGGCGGTGCGGAGGCTGATCATCCTTATCCTTATCCTCATCCGTGCCAGCATCGGGAATCGGCTTACTCGTTGAAACCGCAATGGCCCCGTCTTGTCCCTGCTCCTTGTACAGCCATTCGACCTGTTCAACAGCCTTGGTCTTGCTCTCGCCTTTTTCAGGACCGATTGACAGGTAACTACAATGGTGTGGAAGTTTGGCAATGTCCCATTCGAGACGATGGTCGTTGCCCTTACTTCTTGTTATATCCACGATGTCCGACAATATCTCGTGAGTTGAATCGGCTAAAAGCATGGCCTTCGTCTGGACCATGTCGATCTCGAAGGTGACTTGCATCACAAGGGAATCTTCGTTTCGGTCCTCGACGGTGTTTTCGTCCTGGCGTACAGCAAACGGCGAGTGAACGAAAAACTCGACCTTATCTGTGGAGAGTGAAAATTCGGGAGCAAGTTCCCCCGCATCAGTAATCATTCTAATCCGGTCATCGAGTTTGATGCCGTTCTCCTCGCACCATTGCCTTAAGCGTTCCGGACGCGAAAAAACACGGATGCCTTTCCCTTCTCGAAAGCGGTGACGCGCCTCTTTCTGGAGGATGCGAGCCTCGTCATCATCAGGACCTTGCTCAGTAATGAGGGCAGCAGGCACCCACATGACATTCATTTTTATTCGGTCTTCGCCCTGATATTTCTTAGCGTGCTCCAAGTAGAAGAATTCCGTTGCACCACTGAAGTGGTCCTTATCGAGGTGGCTAAATGCCACGACATCAAAATAGTCGCGATTGCATTCCTCGAGGTCTTCCCGGAGTTCCTTGGTAAGATCGCAACGTAGGTCGTTCTCATCCTCTGGATCACGAGTATCCGCGAAATCAAAGAGGAGTTTTTTGCCGCACTCCAAATCAATGCGACAGCAGTCAGCGTTTCCCAACGGGAAAAATGTCATTTTGTGCATGGGTTATCTCCCTGTAATTCTAAACAATCGCGCATCCAGACACGCATGCCGCCTGAGTGAAAAGGCTGCTTCTTCCGGCTGGCAGATTCAAAAGGCACTTTCGGTAGAATGCTGTGATCTGTGCTGTTCCGGAAGTGTTGGCGCGTTCGGAACCATCCCTCAACCTGGGGGTCGCGCAGGTTCGAATTGCCCTGAATGTGGGGCCTCGCGTTATTGAAGAATCTGGCAATTTCTTCGTTAGTCATGATCTGCCTGTTTCATTCCTCGTTTGAGTCCGAATACGTCTACGTCATCCCCAATGCTTTCATCGCCGCAGTCATGGGGTCCGAGAAGAAGATGGGATCGACCCGTTCTACGATGTCTCCAGAAACCTCCAGGAAATTGCGCTTGTTTTCCAATGGAACCAGCGCACGGCGCGCCCCGTTCTCCATGCTGACCTGGAGAGGCTCCACCAGAGATCGAAGGGACTTAATATTGCCCTGGATGCTCATGTCCCCAAGTATCACGAGCCCCGCCAAAACCGACTGTTTCTTGATGGCGGAGTACACTGCCACGATGAGCGCAACGCCGGCTTCACAAGGCACGTGATTACTGAGCAGGTCTATGCCTTCCACATGGAAGTCCGTCGTATCTACCTGCTGAGAAATACCTATCTTGACCTTCTGCGCTGCCAGGTAGGCGAAAGCCCGCTGGATCGATTCGCGCATTGTTCCATCGATGCCCCCGGCGATCTTGAGTTTCCCTGTTCCGGGAGAGCAGCCGACCTCAAGGCGGTAGAGACCAACCTTACCCTGGTCATCCACGGAGGCGGTGTACACCGACCCAGGGGCAAGCGGGTCGGACGCGATCATGTCGCGCCCCCCCTGTTCCGGGACCCCGACGAATCTCTCCTCGCGCGTATCGTTGTCTATGTATGAAAACGAAGTCTGGTGATATTCAAAGGAACCGAGCTTCTTGAGTTGTTCCTTGACACGTCGCCGACCCTCGATGGCGAGCTCTGTAATCTCTGCAAGCTCATCGCGGCTCATCTCACCATGGGGATAGATGAGCTTGATCAGGCCTGAAACCGTTTTCCGGACCGCTTTCACGTCTCGGGCATTAAGATGAGAACCAAGCGAGAAATGCCGGTCTATCGCTTCAGTGAAGTTATGTTTTCGCAGCTCGCGGAGCGCCTCCGCAAGGTAATCAACCACGAATCCGTAATGGTCGGTAAAATACTCGACCCGCATCTTCGGAACTTCCCAGCCGGGGATGTAAAAATGGAGACGGTCAAGGAAGGCCATGTCCTCGCGGATCACCTCCGGCATGGGCATGAACAAATGTGAGGAGCGCACCATGACGTCGACCGCCTGGTTGGTATTGCCGAACATCGCGATGGAGGCCATACCTGTGAGAGCGTCTTTCCCTCGGGCAAACATGCCGGATTCGCAATAGGTCTTGAGTGTCGTGACCACCTCTTTCGGCATCTTCTGGAGATCGGCCACCTCATCGAAGGCGATGGCGTCCCAGATGCCCACCAGCCCCATCTTTCCACTCGCCATGTTGTAGAAGAGGTTGGCGACGGTCGTGGGGCCGGTCAGGAGGATGGTGTATGGTGACAGCTCCTGATATGCGTAACTCTTGCCCGTACCTCGAGGTCCCAGCTCCACGAGGTTGAAGTTGTGTTCGCAGAGCGGGATCATCCGGACGAGGAACATCATCTTGAGCCGGCGGTCGAAGTTCTGCGGTTCAAGACCGATGGTTCGCAGGAGCAGGTCAAGCCACTCGTTCGCCGAAAACTCACGACGACAGTTCTGGTACTCAGCCAGGTCGAACGATGCGATCTGAATAGGTTTTAAGCTGTCAATCCAGAAGGGGCTCCGCTTGCCCTTGGCATCCTCGTCGTATTGATGACGGATGTCAATCTGGGCCCAGATGCCGCCCATGAGAAGCCGGTCGTATTCGCGCAAGAAGTGCTCCGGCACATGGACGAACTTGTGGCCGAAGTTAAGCAGCTCTGCCCAATATTTATCGTCGTCCGAAAGATAGCGGACCTTCACCTTATCGATGAGCGTGTGCTTGCCCTTGTCCTTGACCATCGACTGCGCCTTGTTGGCTTCATCGGGTCGGACGAAGTTGGAACTGATCGTGGTGTTCACGACGCGAAGCCCCGCCTCGATGGCAGCCGCGTCATCGGTGGCGCAATACTTGCCGAGAAGATACTCAAGGACAAAGACCGGCACGTTCGCCCCGACCTTCACCTTTCGGACAAGGTCCTTGCGAACCACCTTCCCGGCAAAAACTCTGGCTGATTTGCGATCAAGTTCAGGCATCGTTCATCCCTTACATTGCGATAGACACTTCGATTTTCTCCAGCCGTGACAATTCAGCTCCGGTCACGGCATTAAGCAAGTATAACCCGACATTCTTCTGGTCCGGCTCCTCGGTGATCATGAGAGTGATCGTATTGGGTGCTATTCTCTTGGAATCGCTCGCATCGTTGCGCAACGCCACATCGCCTGTGGCCTCTTCGAAACCGTAGGACGCACTGACGGCACGCGAAACAATCTTTCCTTTCGCTCGCAGTTCAACACGGACTTTCGGCGGTGCGATGTCGAACAATTCTGAGTTCACGCCCTCTATTTGAACAGAGAAGAACCGGGTCGTAAGTTTTTGACTTCCCGGAACGAGCGTCCAGGTGATACCTACCGGCGGACCAGCGGATGGTTTGGACGACGGACTTAAAATCATGACTGGCACCAGCAATTCCTGTGGTGAAAGTCCGCCATGGAAATAGGCCTTGGCACCCCCCTTGCACTTAAAGCAGGCGAAGGTCCAGGGCGTGGCCAAGTCGAAGTCGCCCTGTATGCCGAGCGCGTTGAGAGGCGCACGCAGGAAGGCATCGTCCGCATTGCCCCCATGCCCCACCCAAACCCGGCGATGGAGGTCCGCGGTCTCGCCGCCCGGCGAGTCCACCTTCATGTCTTCGCTCAGTTCATCGACGAAGAGATGTCCATGGTCAGCCGCCAGGACGATGCGCTCAATGCCCATATCAATGAGCATTCGAACGCCTCGCCGCAGGTCGTTCAGGATACCGTCCATCTGTCTGCGTGCCTGGGTGATGTTGTCCTGCTCGCAGAGTTCATCAATCTCTTGCGATGTCACAAGGATCAACTGCGCGTTTTCGATGCCCTCGCGAACCTTCTTGGAGGGCTTGGGCAGGAGATTGTCCAACTTGGTGTCAAAGACCTCCACGCCCGCATGCTTCTTCAGAAGCGTCAACCGGTCCTTGCGATCCTTAATGACAGTCCCGTTGATCTCCAACGCCAGTTTTCCGCTGCCCGCCGTCACGACCTTTGAATCGCCCTGAGCGCCGGGCAGCAGCGCCGCCATGCCGATCTCGGTCACAGTCGGCACGGCCGCGAGGGCCGGATAGAGGTCCACCTCGAAGTCTTCCCTGAGCAAGCGGGCCAGCTCCCGGCCCATTTCGAACCGAAGCGCATCCACCCATACATAGGCGGTCTTCTTCTCGGCGAGGAATGGCTTGACGTGGTTCTCGAAAACCTCGCGCTGGCGCGCAATACTCTTATCTGGCGCTTTTTTCTGCAGTTCCGTCAGGAATTGCCGGGCGATCTCAGAGCCTACCGCCACGTAACGCCGTCTGGCCTGGATCACCAGTTTCTCGATGCTGTCGTGGTCGTCGCCATGGGGCTCGAAGTTGTACCAGCGGCTCTCCATGTGACGATGTTGAGTATCAAGCAGACACCAGGGCTCCGCACCCTCGGCATATTCCTTGATCATCCCGGTGATCGACTGCGGAGATTTTTTCAGCGCCTTCTCGACGCGCTCAGCCTCCAGCAGTACCTCGGCAGCGGCAGCAACGAGCGCCCACCGAGCCTGAAGTTTCGGTTCCGCATCGCACCAGAAGCCGGCCTTGCGGGACTCGGCCAGGGTCAACATATCGCCGTCTGTTTTTTCCAGAAGCCGGTTTTCGGCATATCTCAACAGCGCCCCCTCAATAGCCGGGAAGGTTTCGATATTGACCATCGCCTCAGACTCGAACGTCAAGGCAGCTATATTGAACTCCTGTTCCACCCGGAGAGCTGCGGCCACGTAGCTTTCACGCCGGTCACGGCGCAAACGCCACGCCCGGGCCAGTTCAACGCATGCGGCAGTGGTAGCCGGTGCTGAGGCGACAAGAACCGATGACAGACTGGACGGTGCAGTCTTACCAAGTCCTGAAATGAGATCGGTCATCAAGACGTGCCGGGCCAGCCGTTGGCGGAGGTCGTCCAACTCCGCGCCATCAGGGGCGTCGAAACCGAAGTCATGCCGTAGAAGTTCCGCAAGTTCGCCCTTCGCGTCCTTTTTAGTAATGCTCTCGTCAAGACGATCATTGTCGAGAAAAGATAGGGCGACCTCCTGTGGGTTGCCGGTGCCAAAGATGAGGGCAATCACCCCCTTAGAAATCTCACCACCTTTGTCAGCCAAGGCATCGAGATCAGCTATAGTGAGCCTCCCCGCTTCGACTTGTTTTTCAACATAAACGATAGCGTCTTCACTGAGAACACCCTTCAAGGCATTGCGGGCCACAACAGCCAAGCGGGTGTTGCGTGCCGGCGGCTGCTGGCCGGGCTGCATGACTACGCCAGCCGTCTCCAGTTCGATCAGTGCGTGGTGCGTCCCGTCCTGGGCCATCGGCACATAAACCACCAACCGCGGGGGTTCTTCACCGTCCATGAGATGCCTTTGGTCAATCTTCCAACGCAACTCGATAAAGCTGCCTTGATAGCAGAGGACATCGGTGTCGGACAGGTTCAAGGAAGGTAGGACGTCTGCATAGACGCCATCCGGATCATACCAGACCACAAGGCCGTTATCGTTGACCTGTTTGGCGATCAGGTTGATGAGATGTTTCGTTACGATCCCGATACCCATTCCTTTTTCCCTATCACCTATCAATGGTCGGCTTTTGCAGGCTGGAGCTTAGCGCGGCGGCCTTTTGAATAGAGCTTTTAAACCTATCTCCGAGCGACTGCTTTCACTCCACCTCTCCGGCCCAAACCGTAGCCTACCCGATACACATCCGGCATGTTCACCCGGTTATCCCGCATACATTCGAAGACACCCAATGCTTCAAGATCTTTCCTAATGCCTTCCGGACCTTGTCCTAAATGGACGGGAGGAAGCTTGACTGCCGCATTTTCAATGTCTCCTTGCAGACGATCCAATATGTTATCGTCCTGCCACCGCCTGGCGATTTCCTCAAAGGGGCAGGGAACCGTCAACCCTGACAGGGGCTTCATCAATATCTCAACCCAGGGATAGTCTTCCTGCATTTCACGAACCCGAATCCGCGAGGCCTCCTGAACCCCCTTTTTAATACTTTCATAATAAAGGGCATATGGATAAGCTTCTCGAGGATTGTCTGAGGCAGCATAACGGATGGCCGCCAAAAAACTCCGCGGGCTTACCTGTCCTCCGGCATCTCCGAGATGGTTCGGCAGCCAGGTGTATGGGAAGCCACGACGACGGTCCCGGCCCATCCAAGGTCCTGTAATAGCATGAAAAACCTTTCTTTGCCCTTCTTCTTCGATTTTAAGTTTTTCCGGTACCATCCAAACGTCGCTGTAATAATCCCATGATACGTTAACAATCTTACTACAACCTTCTCTGAACAGCTCTCCATTCGAGGGTTCGTTGCCAAGGTATTGCCATAATAAACCGTAGAGTTCATTTCTCGGCCATCGCAGCTCAACTTTCTGGTTTAACACCTTGGACGAGTCGGCAAAATCCGCTATTGTAGTATCCTCTAAGTGATCCGGACGGACAAATGCTTTGGGTCGAATGCGTTGATAAGACCTGAATTCAAGAAGAACCTGCAACAAACCCCGAATGACTTTCAACATGGTCGGCCAATCATCGGCAGTTCGGTCCAAGGCATCAAAAAGAATCAGGTGGTAATCACCTTTTTTGTCGAGGTCTTGATCCGCTTGATATAAACCCTCCTCCACTTTCTCAGGATGGTCCGTGACCCACTGAACAGATTCAGACCAACTTCTCTTGCTTAATATCTGTTCACTCTCGGTATTTTTTATGATCTGGCGGAACACAACGGTACGCCACACCTGGCGTGAATCATATTTGCTGATTAGCTGAACGAGAGTGTCTTTCCCGGGGTAATCCTGAGGCAAAGGGCGTTCACCAAAACCCACGGAGACTTTGGTTGCCCTTTGGATGCCGGAATTGGGCATCAAATGTGCGACCAGTTGTCTGTGTTCCGCGCTTTGGAGAACGGTCCACCAAAAGCTCTTGCCGGCTCCCCGCATCCCCACGACCAGCATGGCATCAGGATGCAACGCCCTTGCGTGTCCAGTCGGCGTAAAGGTATTTCTTAAATCCGGGGTTTGTCCGAAAACCGCCGTATCCTCCGGCAGGGCAGCTATCATCAAATTTCTTATCTCTTTGGGAAACCGATATTCACTCATGCATTTTCCTTTCCACCGAAGACCATTATTTCGGCCTCTGTCATGAACTTGCCCATAGCTGCCTCGATGATCTGTTCGTCAATCCCGCTGTCGTCCCTAAGGGGGTCGAACTCTTGTAACGCACGGTTCCAAAAAATCGGCAGCGGATAATGGGGCGCTTCCAGACTGTCAAGGTCGAAACTGTATGCATCTATATTTTGTGCATCGGCCTCATCGTAAAGATGTTCACGAAATAGATCCCACGAATTTTCACAAAATCGCTTTAGGTAGGTGTCCCGACCGGTCTCCGGCACCATGCCCGCAATAACCTGAAGTTTCTGCCGGAATTCCCCTATCTGGGGGTGATGGCGCCAATGTCTGAAGAGAAAAGCATAAGCGTTCCAGGTCTGCACTGAATCCACGGCAAAAAGAAAGGCATCGGCATCCATTCGGGTTACTGTTACTGCGGAAATATCATGAAGACCGGCCCGGCTGTCCAGAATAACCAGGTCCGGTCTTTCTTTTCTTTCCATCTGCTGGACCATCCTCTGCAACCGTTCCGCCCAAGAACCATTTGCAGTTCCACTGGATTCTGCGTAACATCGTGCAAGTTTGGGTAAATAGTCCCCTGTATCGCGTCCAAAAGCGGGTGAGACCCTTATCTCGCCAGGCAAATCCCTGCTCAACGGACTGGAGGCGATCATGAGCCCTTCGACAAGCTCTGCTTGGCCTACCCCGTCTTCGACAAACCAGTCCACGATGCCATAATCCGGCAGGTAATCCGCTGGAAGCAAGGTACTGCTGACGCCAGGAGATTCCAGGTCCAGATCCAATATCAAGACCTTTTTCCCTTGTCTCGCAAGCTGCCACGCCCAAATTGCCAGAGCCGTCGAGCGCCCAACGCCCCCCTTGATACCGAAAAAAGTGACCCGGGGGTTCTCTGTTTCCCGCGGAAGTGGTGACCGCAGCCAATCCTGACCTATGATCTGACGGTCCAGGAGCCAGATTTTCAGACCATCTTCATCAGAAATGAGCTGGCGGTCGCCGGAAACAAGAATCTGATCGCCCTGCACCAAGTCGTTCGTGTAAAGGATGGCTCTGTCCGGCGGATAACCATAGGCGCCAAGAGCATCTGTCAGCCTTTGGCCAAATGCTCTCTGTTCGGGTGACCTATCTTTGTAGCGACCCGGCAGCAGGGGCCTAATACGCCCGCGCAGGTCTCGTACCAGGACGATTTCTTCACCGAGAGCAGTACCGGCGCTCTTGGCCTTTTCAACAGCAACTTCCAGTGCCTTTTCAAAAAGTACGGGTGCGTGCCGAATCATGGTATGTCTCCATTCAAAACTGCTTGATCAAAAACCTGTTTGACCGTCCGCGCCGCCTGATGGTGGTCCTCAGCAACCCCGGACGTCACGTCTGCGCGATTATTGTAGCGCTGATTGACGTCCCAATTCATAAATGGATTGGGAACACCGGAAAGCGGCGAAGCGTAGTGGGCGCCGCTCCTTGCATTAGCAAACGACACGAATTCGTTCCATAATTGGTTGATATGGACGCGGTGCTGCGGGTCTGCGGGTGCACCATCCGGACGCAGTGTCATGCCCAAGGCAAGCATAATCGCCTTGAGCGCACACTCCGCGGACAGACCGAACAGGTGATCGGCATTTGCTAACCGGGCATCCGCCAGCAGATAGCCTGCGTCTTCCCAGTGACGCTGTGCCGCATCGTAAAAATCAACCGGCATGATTGTCCTCTACTTTCATCAAGATGCACCCTTCTTTTTGCGACGACCGCGGCCGCTCTCCTTTTTGGAAGCGGGGTTTTCCGCCTCGCAAAGGTCTTCCTGCCCATGGGCGATGGCGATGGAACGGTCCTTTTTGCAGGCTTCCTGCACACGTTCGGGCCAGAGCTGATAGGCGATATGGGACCAGTCGTACTTGCCTTCTTGAAGCTCTTGCCAGTATTTCTTGGGCTCGTTCCAAGGGACAAGTTCCCAGAGCGGAGCGATATTCAAAATAACGCCGTCGTTCAGGTCGAAATCAAGGTGCAAGTTGGCCACGCGGCGCAGCCTTTCTTCGAAATTCTTGAGCTCTGAGACGAACTGATCTTGGCGGTCCATGTCTTTTTCAAGTTGCTTGGCTTCGCGACCCGAGCTTCCGACTGCTTCTTTCCGTACCCGCAGGGATTTGAGCCGATCCTCCTCCAGGCGAATCTTGGGCTCCACGTAATTCAAAAGCGCTTTGAAAAGAACGTCCTTGTCCAGCCGGTGATGGTAAAGCCAGAGGCCATAGTTGCCCTTGGCCGAGCGCAGGTACCAGTAGATGGGGGCCTTGCGACGACTCTTGGAGTAGCGACGCACATGGTCCATCCAGAATCCGCCGGCTGCGGGCTTGCGAAAGTAGTCGCGCAGTTCCCGCACGCCCAGGATCTCGCAGGCTTCTTTCTCGATGGCCTCTGCCCGGTCCTTCCAGATGACCTCCAGCACCTCGCGCACGCGTCGGACGATGTCGTCCTCGTGCCCCGTGTCGTCCACCAGGATGCCGTCCCAGTCGATTCTGATGGGGTAGTGGCGTAGCACGTCCTCGGGCTTGGCCGGCAGGCCGTCTGACCCTTGGAGCATCCCCGGCGGGCAGACCGGCAGCGGGTCGAAGGGATCGGGGGTGCCCGGGATCAGTGAAGAATCGAGCGCTAGGCGGATATCGAAACGGCCGAAGGCGACGCCGACGCACCAGGAGAGGAGGTCGGTGACCAGTGGTCGGTGGTCGGTGGTCAGAAAAGATTCGCCGTCCTTGGCGGAATCCATCTCTTCCGCGTCATCTGTGTCCGGCGATTCTCCGCCCGATACCTCATTACTGTCCACTGTCAACTGACCACTGCCCACCGCGTTCCGCTCCTCGTCCGTGAACCCGTAAAGCTCGAAGGCGATCTTGTCCACTTCGGCTTGAATCCGCCGCAGCTCGGCCTCGGCTTCGGCGGTCTGCTTTGCATAAGTGTCCGCCCGTTCAACGAGGCCAGCGCCCGGCGTCATCAGCAACGCCGGAAGGGTGAAGGCGTGCGAGGTATCGTCAATCACGTTTAAAGAGCGCTTGAGAAACCAGGTGCTTAATGTCGGCTTTTGTAGAGACGATTCTTCCTGGTGAACAAAATTAGGAATGGCGGTCTTTTGCACGGTGCCGACTTCCCATGCCCTACTTCCCTGCTGAAGCCCGAGCAAGAGTTGGTAGCATTCAGAGTTGAAAAGCCCCACAACTCTTGGCAGCTGACTCGGCTTCCCTACAAAGCCGGCCGGTCCTTTGTCGGCGAAAACGCATGCCCCCGGAAGTATTCTTACGTTTAGCCCTTTGACTGTACTCCTAGGCCACGTCAGCCCCGGGCGGAAGAAGTAGTTGGCCGCAGTATCACGGAGCATCCAGACATTCGAGCGAACGCCTCCTTTTTCATTCAGGTTATTCTTGATCTCCGCCCCCTCGTTCTCCCAATTCACGACGAGGTGGATGTCGGCGTAGTAGGGCGAGTATTCGCCGCCCTTGGCGAAGGGGACCCAGCGCTTGCCCTCGTAGGTACGTTTTCGGCACCAAGCCTGAAACTCCCGTATCCGCTCCTCCGTCCATTTCTCTTCCGCTTTCTGCCTACTGCCTACTGCATACTGCCAACTGTCCAGTATCTTCCCCGCCGGCACCTCCCACCAGGCCCGCACGAAGCGGAAGTCGTCCGCCGTGGCCAGTCCCTGCTTCACCGTCCTTCCTTCGCTCTCGAAGGGCGGCAGTTCCGTGAACAGCCGCCGGATGCGTTCGCTCACCCAGTAGCAGAACGGTGTGTTGGGGACCTGTCGGAAGGATTCGGGCGCGACCGCATAGACATCTGCGTCGGCGCGCCCTTCCCTCAACGCGCTGATCCGCTCGGCCAGCGCCGCGCCCTTGTCTTCATGCTGCAGCAGGCGGATGAAGAGGGTCTTCGTCATAATGCGGTCCCCTTGTTTCCTAACAGCCAGGTCAGGATGTCTTTCACTTTTTCCGGAACGGCCGTTTGGGCATCGGCCGCAATAAGCCTCGCCCGCGTCGGCTTGCCAACATTCGGATATTTCTGACACAGGCTTTGGTATGCAGCGTCTCCTCCGACCGCCTCTTTCAGCTCGTCTTCATACTTTTTCACAAACCTCCAAATGCGGTTTCCGTTTTTACCGAGATCGTCCAACTGCTTGTTGTATGCGGTTTCCTCGTTCTTATCCCTGATTTCCGATGAGTCCTCGTCATACACGACGCCGAACGGAATTTGGAAAGAAGCAGCGATCCGGCTGAATTCCAGCAGGTTCCTCTTGCCGCCGACCTCGATGATGGAAGCGCCCACCTTGTCCAGATCGAGGCCCAAGCGGCGGGCGTATTCCGGAAAGGCAAGTTTCTCCGTGTCCCCCTCGACGAAGAGGACCCGCGTCGCAAAAAACAGCTCGTTACGCTCGGGGTCGAGTTCCTTCAACAGTTTCTCTTTGCGCTTCTCATCCACGGGGAGGTCCGAAAGCGTCACATATGTGCCGCCGTCGTTCTTTCTGACAAGAGCCACCTGGTCGTAATCCGGGACGGCTACGAAATGGGGCGAATGAGTGGTG